>NZ_VOYL01000025.1:0-39814 GCF_013420295.1 Acinetobacter sp. YH01018 | reverse complement strand
GGATAATCTTTTTCGGATTCAATCAATAATTGAACCGCTCTATCTCTGATTTCAGGGGTATATTTTACTTTTTTCATCGGGACATTCTCTCAGAAAGTTTGGTCTCCGACAAACCCGGTACGGTTCAGAAGTAAAAGAGATAATTTTATTTGGATATTCGGGATGTGATACTCATTTAAATAAAATTTTGAAAGTCCATGAGAACTCAAAAATAAAAACTATTATTGAGTGGGATGGGGATGGGCAAACAGCTCAACAACGTCAACAGTATTGGGATAGTGAACTAGGTGCGAATGTCAACTTACAAAGAATGTCAGATATTACTCAATTTACATCATGGTGATAAAAAACCCGCTCTAAAGCGGGTTTTCTTTTAGAAAAAAGATCAGATTAACCAATCAATTTCTTCATCAATTCATTCACTTGTGCAGGGTTGGCTTTGCCCTTAGACGCTTTCATCACCTGACCAACCAGACCGTTGAAAGCTTTCTCTTTACCAGATTTATACTCTTCAACCATCTTCTCGTTAGCAGCAAGTACTTCCTTAATAATTGCTTCAATTGCGCCTGTATCAGTTTCCTGTTTCAAGCCTTTTTCAGCAATGATTTCGTCCGCAGTTTTGCCCTCGTCCCACATAAAGCCGAACACCTGTTTCGCGATCTTACCGCTAATGGTGTTGTCTACAATACGCGCGATCATACCGCCAAGTTTTTCACTCGACACAGGAGAATCAGCCAAATCTAAGCCTGCTTTGTTCAAAGCCCCTGAGAATTCGCCCATCACCCAGTTTGCAGCAATCTTACCTTGTGCAGCACCGCCAGCAGCTTTCACCACATCTTCGTAAAACTCTGACATTTCACGAGTCAGTGTAAGAACGTGAGCATCATACTCAGTCACACCAAAGTCCGCCACGAAACGCGCACGACGTGCAGCAGGAAGCTCAGGCATAGTCGCTCGAATTGCTTCGATTTGCTCGTCTGCAATAATTACAGGCAACAAGTCTGGATCAGGGAAGTAGCGGTAATCGTTCGCTTCTTCTTTAGAGCGCATTGAACGCGTTTCCATCTTCACAGGATCGAACAAACGTGTTTCCTGATCAATTGTGCCGTCCCATTCCAGAATTTCCATTTGACGTTCAATTTCAACATTGATTGCCTGTTCAATGAAACGGAATGAGTTGAGGTTTTTCAGTTCACAACGTGTACCGAATGGTTGACCCGGACGACGTAAAGACACGTTACAGTCAGCACGGAACGAACCTTCTGCCATGTTACCGTCAGAAATGCCTAACCAGCGCACCAGCGTGTGAATCGCTTTAATGTAGGCAACCGCTTCTTCAACCGAACGCATATCGGGTTCAGATACGATTTCAAGCAGCGGCGTACCTGCACGGTTTAAGTCGATACCTGACATACCTTCAAACTGGTCATGAATCGATTTACCAGCATCTTCCTCAAGGTGTGCACGGGTTACGCCAATGCGTTTAGTGGTGCCATCTTCAAGTTGGATGTCGATATGACCCAAGCCCACAATCGGGTTGTCCATCTGGCTAATTTGATAGCCTTTAGGCGAGTCAGGGTAGAAATAGTTTTTACGTGCAAATACAGATGCTTTGTCAATATATGCATCGATACCCAAACCAAAACGAATTGCAAGATCAACCACTTCTTTGTTGAGTACTGGCAATACGCCCGGCATCGCTAAATCAACCAGGCTGGCTTGTGTATTTGGGTCTTGACCAAAAACAGTTGAAGAACCTGAGAAAATTTTAGTATTGGTTGCCAGCTGAGTGTGAATCTCGATACCAATAACGACTTCCCAACCATCAATCAGGTTTGATTTAGCTGCTTTTGGGGATTGTTTTTGAGCTTGAGCCATTATGCGTTCTCCTCAGCAATTGCAGCGCGTTTTGTATGCCAATCCGTTGCTTGTTGGTATTGGTGTACCACAGACAACAATTGAGATTCTGACCAGTAGTTACCAATCAATTGTAAGCCAACCGGTAAGTTATCTTTGTCAAAACCAACAGGCGCGTTAATTGCAGGAAGACCTGCCAAGTTTACCGCGATAGTGTAAATGTCACCTAGGTACATTTCAACTGGGCTTAAGTTTGCACCAATTCGGTATGCAGTTGTAGGCGCAGAAGGTGCTGCGATCACATCCACAGACTCAAAAGCTTTTAAGAAGTCTTGTTGAATTAAACGACGGACTTTTTGTGCTTTCACGTAGTAAGCATCGTAGTAACCCGCAGAAAGCGCATAAGTACCGATCAAGATACGTTGCTGAACTTCTTTACCAAAACCTTCTGAACGAGAGCGTTTGTACAAGTCCATAATGTCTTTTGGATCTTCACAGCGGTAGCCATAACGCACGCCATCAAAACGTGACAAGTTTGAAGATGCTTCAGCAGGGGCAATTAGGTAATAAGTTGGAACATAAGCTTCTGTCATGTTGAGGTCAATCTCAACCAACGTTGCACCCATTTCTTCTAACTTTTTAAGCGACTCTTCAACACGTGCTTTTACGTCAGCATCTAAGCCGTGAACATTGAAGTACTGTTTAGGAATACCAATGCGTAAACCTTTAACTGATGTACCGTTCAGGTTTGCCACATAATCATCAACGTCTTTGTTTACAGAAGTAGAATCTTTTGCGTCATGACCTGCCATCACGTTCATCAGGTAGGCACAGTCTTCAGCCGAACGTGCTATTGGACCACCTTGATCTAAAGATGATGCATAGGCAATCATACCGAAACGCGATACACGACCATAAGTTGGTTTCAGGCCAGTCAAACCACAGAAAGACGCAGGCTGACGGATTGAACCACCAGTATCGGTGCCGGTTGAAAATGGTGCAAGGTCAGCCGCTACAGCCGCAGCAGAACCACCTGAAGAACCACCGGGAACGTGATCCAGTGCCCAAGGGTTTTTGGTCGCGCCAAAGTAAGATGACTCGGAAGTTGAACCCATGGCAAATTCGTCCATGTTCACTTTACCTAAAGTCACCAGGCCCGCAGCTTTACCTTTCGCTACAACGGTCGCGTCATAAGGAGAGATAAAATTGTCCAGCATTTTAGAACCGGCAGTGGTTTTAATGCCTTGGGTACAGAAAATATCTTTATGTGCAATTGGAACACCTGTTAAGGCAGTTGCATTGCCAGCTTTAATTGCAGCATCAGCAGCGTCGGCTTGGGCCAATGCCTGCTCGGCAGTGACAGTCACATAAGATTGTACTTGAGCATCGATTTTTGCAATGCGTTCTAAATAATGTTCAGTCAATTCGCGAGACGAAAATTTAGCCCCAGCTAAACCTTCGGAAAGTTCACGAATCGATAAGCGATGTAAATCTGTCATGAGAAATATTTCTTTACGTTTAATTTAATAAAATGATTTAACTGAATAAAGATTATTCAATCACACGTGGAACAAGGTACAAGCCATCTTGGGTTGCCGGTGCAACAGCTTGATATTCTTCACGATGATTTTCTTCAGAAACCACGTCTTCACGTAAGGGCTGTGGATGGTCAAATGGACTTTTAAGCGGCTCGACATTTTCAGTGTCAATGCCTTTTAAGGTTTCCATCATGCCTAAAATTTTATTTAGACTTTGAGCATATTCAGCAGATTGCGTATCATTTAGCGACAATCGGGCCAGATGTGCGATTGCTGAAACTGTTTTTGCATTTAAATCTGCAGAATGCTGTGCATCCGATGTAGACATAATATTACCTAATCAGTATTAAAAAAATTCAAAATATCGTGCGTTATAATAAGCGATTGACTTGTCCAAATCATCACATTTAGTTAAAGTTGCCACCTTGCGTCCACATAAAGTTTAATCGAGAACGTCTCCGTGATTCTAAAAAGACTAATTGGCTTGTTTTCGCCCGATCTAGCCATTGATTTAGGTACAGCAAATACACTTATTTATGCACCAGGACGAGGCATTATATTAAATGAACCGACGGTTGTGGCCATCCGTCACAGCGGTTCACAGAAAATCGTTGCCGCGGTTGGTCTTGATGCTAAACAAATGCTCGGTCGTACACCTGCAAATATTTCTGCAATCCGCCCGATGAAAGACGGGGTGATTGCCGATTTCGAAGTGACCGAAACCATGTTGAACCAGTTTATTGGTAAAGTACATGAAAAGCGTCTTTTCCCACCTGCACCGCGTGTTGTAGTGTGTGTACCGTGCAAATCAACGCTGGTTGAGCGCCGTGCCATTCGTGAAGCGGTATTCAATGCTGGCGCACGTGATGTCCGCTTAATTGAAGAGCCAATGGCTGCTGCAATTGGTGCCGGTATGCCGGTTGAACAGGCCTGTGGTTCGATGGTGGTCGATGTGGGCGGTGGTACCACTGAAATCGCAATTATTTCATTGCAGGGCTGTGTTTACGCAGATTCACTCCGTATTGGTGGTGATGTCTTTGATGAACAGATCATTAACTATGTACGTAAAGCGCATGGCTGTGTGATTGGTGAAACCACTGCCGAAGTGATTAAAAAAGAAGTGGGTATGGCACTTCCGGATGAAGGCGCGAAGCCGCTGGAAATTGAAGTGCGTGGCCGTAACCTGGCTGAAGGTGTTCCTCGTGCCATCACGGTGACTTCAGACGAAATTACCCAAGCGATTTCAGACCCATTACAAAATATTGTCTCTGCGGTTAAATCTGCACTTGAACAAACCCCGCCTGAACTGTCTTCTGATATTGCAGAACGTGGCATTGTGCTGACTGGTGGTGGTGCACTACTTCGTAACCTCGACAAACTTCTTGCGCAAGAAACCGGTTTGCCTGTGGTTGTGGCTGAAGATCCGTTGACTTGCGTGACTCGTGGTGGTGGTAAGGTACTGGAATTCTTCGATAATCCAAATCACGACATGTTATTTGTAGGTTAAGTTAGGGACCAGGCGGTGCAAACACAACTGTTTTCTCGACAACCGCCATCTTTTCGCTCATTTATCATTGCGGTGATTACATGTCTGGTGGTGCTGTTTTTTAACTGGCGCATGCCGCATGTGATTCAGCCCGCACGTGATGTCTTGTATGCGGCATATAATCCTATTTATGCCCTTGCAAGCTATCCAGTGTTATCGCGAGAATGGCTCAATCAACAAACCAAGTCTGAAGCCCAGTTACGTCGTGAAAATACCGCGATGCAAGCCGAGTTATTACAGGCTCAGGTTCGTCTGCAAAAATTATCTGAACTTTCTGCCGAAAATACCCGTTTAAGAGGTCTGCTGGATACGCCTTTGATTATTGATGGGCGCATGGAAATTGCAGAAGTCATCGGTACAGATGCCGATCCATTACGGCATATTATTGTGATTAACCGTGGTTCCAACAGTCAGCTCAAGGTCGGTCAAACCGTACTGGACGATAAAGGAATTATGGGGCAGATCATCAATGTCAATTCGCATAGTAGCCGTATTATGTTGCTGTCCGATAAAGAACATTCTCTCTCTGTGCGTTTGGAACATACCGGGATGCGTGCCATTGTATCGGGTACAGGTGATTTAGGTCATTTGAAGATGGAATATGTTCCGACCAGTGCCAATGTCAAGGTGGGTGAAAAAGTGTATAGCTCAGGTCTGGGTGCACATTTCCCTGCAGGCTATCTGGTTGGCACGGTGTCTAAAGTTAACCGGCATAATTCGGGTGAATTTGCCCAGATTGAAGTCATTCCAGCCGCACAATTGGCCGGTGGACATCATGTCGTTGTCCTTTTTTCTGATTCATTAGCGATGGAGCAGCCACATGCCACTCGCTAAATTAAGGGCTGAAAGCAATCGGGATCCTTTAATTGCGATTATTGTTTCAGTCATTGTCTGTTCGGTGCTGATGGTTTACCCACTGTCTTATGCCGTGTCAGGTGCACGTCCCTTATTCATGTTGCTGCTCATGCTATTTTGGGTGATGTGCCAACCTACATGGTGCGGAATCTGGTTTGCCTTTGCCACCGGCATGTTTACCGACTTGCTGGTGGATGCCCCTTTAGGTATGAATGCACTAAGTTTTGTGTTGATTACCTTTATTGTCCGGTTTTTAACCCGTGAACGACGTATCATGACCTTTGGCAATCTCTGGGTGATTAGCTTTCTGGCAGTAATGGCACATTTATTTGTGATCTGGATTGCCCAAACGATGGGTGGCTTGCAATTTTCCATTACCCGACACTGGCAGCCTTTATTGAGCAGTGTGCTGGTTTTCCCTGTCATGTATTTTATGCTTAAAAAATGGCGCGTTTAATTCTGGCTTCGAGTTCTCCACGCCGTCGGGAACTGCTGCAACAGTTAGGTTTAGAATTCGAGATTTATGGTCCGGATATCGATGAATCTATTCTTGACGGAGAAGATGTTGCCGCCTATGTCGAGCGTTTAGCCTGTAGCAAGGCTCAAGCTGTATTGGAGCAATTTCCGGATGCCATCGTCATAGCCGCTGACACCAGTTTAGGTGTGGATAATCAGATTTTAGGTAAACCTGAATCAAAACAACATGCTTTTGAAATGTGGCAGCGCATTTCCGGGCGCAAGCATGATGTCTTTTCAGGTGTTTGTGTGCGTACAAGAACAGAAAAATCAAGTATAGTGGTACGAACACAGGTTGAGTTTCAAAAGTTAAGTCTCAATGATATGGAAGATTATTGGGCAACAGGGGAACCCTTAGGAAAAGCGGGTGCTTATGCCATTCAAGGCATCGCAGCGCGTTATATTCCCCGTATCGAAGGCAGTTATAGCAATGTCGTGGGCTTGCCTTTACATGAAACCGTACAGTTATTACAGGCAGTTAAGGCACTAAATTAACTGACCTCAAAAAAGAATTTTTATAATGTTTTGAGTTTTATTATGTCTGACGAGTTGTTGATTAACGTCACACCTATGGAATGTCGTGTGGCCTTAATCCAGAACGGCACGGTCAATGAATTATTTGTTGAGCGTACGGTTAAGCGTGGATTGGTGGGCAATATTTATAAAGGTAAAGTGGTGCGTGTACTTCCGGGTATGCAGGCTGCTTTTGTCGATATTGGTCTTTCTCGAACCGCTTTTCTGCATATCAACGATATGGTCTGGCCCCGCAATCAACCAACCCCTAATGTTTTTGAACTGCTGCAACCCGGTCAAATTCTCACGGTGCAAGTGATGAAGGATATGCTGGGGACCAAAGGGGCGCGTCTTTCTACCGATCTTTCCATTCCTTCACGTTATCTGGTATTGATGCCTTATGGTCATCATATCGGTGTATCACAACGCATTGAATCAGAAGAAGAACGAGACCGGCTGCGTTCGATGATCGAACGCATTCAAAGCGAGCATAAATTACCCGGCAGCGTCATTGTCCGTACTGCGGCAGAGGGGATTCCTGAAGCTGAAATTGCACAGGATATGGCGTATTTGGCCAAGCTTTGGGAATTTATTCAACGCAAGCAAAAAAGCATTGCCGTCCCTTCACTGATTTTTGAAGAACTGCCGCTGCCACAGCGGGTCATTCGTGATTTGGCCAATGAAGATACTTCTAAAATCTCTGTCGATTCACGCGAAATACATGCCAAGTTGCAAGAATTTGTGCAAGAGTTTGTGCCGAGCATGCAAGACCGGCTGGTTCACTATCCGGGTGAACGTCCCATTTTTGACTTGTACAATGTTGAAGAAGATATTCAGAAGGCCCTGCAAACCCGCGTAGCATTGAAGTCGGGTGGCTATCTGATGATCGACCAGACTGAAGCTATGACTACCATTGATGTCAATACCGGTTCCTACGTCGGTGGCCGGACTTTAGAAGACACCGTATTTAAAACCAATATGGAAGCGACTCAAGTCATTGCCCGTCAGCTGCGCTTACGTAATTTGGGTGGCATTATCATTATTGACTTCATTGACATGCAGGAAGCCCAGCATCGTGAAGAAGTCATGAGCCAGTTTGAGCGTATGCTGGAACGTGATCATGCCAAAACCAAAATTACCCAGGTTTCAGAACTGGGCCTGGTGGAAATGACCCGAAAGCGTACTCGTGAATCTTTAGAACACTTATTATGTGAATCGTGTCCAACCTGTCAGGGACGGGGTTATGTGAAAACGGCAGAGACAGTGTGTTACGAGATTTTTCGGGAAATTTTAAGATATGCACGTGCTTTTGAATGTAAAAGTGGTTTTACTGTGGTGGCACACCCATCGGTGATTGACCGATTGTTAACAGCGGAAGCACCTGCAGTGGCCGATTTAGAGCACTTTATAGGGCGTATCATCAAATTTCAGGTGGAAAATCTGTATACGCAAGAGCAATACGATATCATTCTGAGCTGAAATTGTAACAGAATATCGTTAAACACTTGTTACATCTGAAATTTTACTTTTTAGGCTGAATTTTGAATACTAGTCATACACAAGTAGCCAAAGCCAAAATCTCCCAGTTTTGGTTTAGCAAACAAGAGGTATGACATGAGTATAAGCCAAGTAGCAGTTCAACAAAATACGAAAGTTACAGATAATAAAATGAGCCAAAACGGTTATATCGTCAATGAGCAGGGTAAAGAAGTTCAAATTACAGCGGCCATGATTCATTCAGTTTGTCATCAACTATTAAATCAATGTCGTGCAATTAAGAATTAATTTCGTGCAATAGAAAATAAAGGGACCTCTAAAAGGTCCCTTATTTTATTTATTATTCACTCTTTGGAAGCTGCGGTTAACTCACCGCTTTTAACTTTTTTGGTGGAATATCTTGACCTACAATTTCTTCAAAGCGCTGAATTTCATCTTCCAGGTGCGTGAGCAAGTTTTGCATTTTCGGTAAGGCATTACGACAACCGGTTAACCCCACTTCCAGTTTATCCAAATAGCTGGTCATGGTAATATTCAGTGCCTGTCCATCCAGTACAATTGAAGCTGGATAGAGTGCATCCAGTTTTGCACCATTCCAGTATAGCGGTTCGCGTGGCCCTGGCACGTTAGAAATCACAATATTGAACGCTTGGCGTTTTGGCATCATTCCCGAGACAATATTTAAACCAGCTGCACCGTAAACTAATGCGCTATAGTTTAAAATTTGATTTGAATTCATGCGTTTGAACCGCTGCTTGGCATTTAACACACTACGGCGAATAATTTGCAGGCGTTCTAAAGGTGTATCTTTATGCGTACCCAGATTAGCCAAAATCATGGTAATACGATTTGAAACCTCAGAATCATCATCACGAATTGAAGCCGGAACCATAGCAATCAGCGGTTTTTTCGGCAATGCGTGATGACTGATCAAATACTCACGCAGTGCGCCAGAACAGATGGCCAAGACTACATCATTGATGGTGACACCCAGTGCTTTTGCAATTTTGCTTAAGCGGCCCAATTCAAAGGATTGTGCGGCAAAACGGCGTGATGAACTGACTCGTTGATTTAAAATGCTACTGGGTGCCTGGAAACTGGAAACATAGTCAGGATTGCGCCCCATATCTTTGCAGATGGTTTGCGATAGTTCATACATGACTTTAGGGGTCGCTTCAAATTGTGATTTTACAGCCCCCATGACTTTCTTTATACGACTTGCTTTCGGTTCTTTTAATCGTTTAGCACGAGGACCTTCGACACACCAGAGTGGCACAATACTCTTGGCTTCTGGATCATAGGATAGTGATTTTTCTACTAAACGCATACCGGCAATACCATCAACCATAGCATGGTGAATTTTAAAGTACATGGCAAAGCGGTTGCCTTCAATGCCTTCAATAATGTTGCAGGTCCAGAGTGGTTTGGCACGATCAAGCAGTGCGCTATGTTCTTGTGAAATATAAGTCAGTAATTCACGGATTCGACCCGGGTGCGGTAGTGCAATGTGGCGGAAATGATGGTCTAGATCAAATTCTTGGTCTTCATCCCAAAATAGGCCATTGAGTTTATTATTAAAAGGCGCAACAGGAAGACATTTGGATTTACGAATATCAGCAACGAGGTCTTGAATAAATGTATCAGGTGCATTGTCAGGAATTTGAAACAGGAACAGCCCACCGACGTGCATCGGTTGCTGACGCTTTTCAAGCGACAGAAAAATAAAATCAATTGGGTGTAATGGACGCATAGCGTTGAATGCCTCACTGCAATTTTGTGCCTGTTCTTATATGAACAGGCTTGTTAGAATTATATAAAAGAGTGTTTTTAGTATATCTTTTTTCAAAAAGAAATGAACTGCTTTATGTGTAATGATAAGTTAAAAAAATCACTGAATAACAGTGATTTTTTTAACTATTATTTTAAATTTCCTGCATGTAACCCGCATTCTTTATGGGTCGCTTCTTCCCACCAC
This sequence comes from Acinetobacter sp. YH01018, assembly GCF_013420295.1. Taxonomy (NCBI): domain Bacteria; kingdom Pseudomonadati; phylum Pseudomonadota; class Gammaproteobacteria; order Moraxellales; family Moraxellaceae; genus Acinetobacter; species Acinetobacter sp. YH01018. The sequence continues at coordinate 29,517 of NZ_VOYL01000025.1, read as the reverse complement.
CAGCGGCCTTCACGTTCATGCTGATTTGGCAATACAGGACGGGTGCAGGGCTCACAACCAATCGAAATAAAGCCACGCTCATGCAACGGATTATAAGGAATTTCCATCATGCGGATATAGTTCCACACGTCGGAACTTGACCAGTTTGCCAAAGGATTATACTTAATCAGCTGTTTTCCTGGACCTGAAAAACCAACATCTGCTTGCACCACTGGAATTTCATTACGGGTACCTGGGCTTTGATCTTTACGTTGACCGGTAATCCAGCCATCCAGTGTAGCCAGCTTTTTGCGTAAGGGTTGAACTTTACGGATACCGCAACATTCCTGATGGCCATCCTGATAGAAGCTGAAAAAACCTTTTTCAGTCACCAGTTCTTGCATCGCTTCTGTTTCAGGGAAACAAATCTCGATCTCAATATTATAATGTTTACGGACCTGGTCGATAAATTGATAGGTTTCTGCATGTAAACGACCTGTATCGAGACTGAAGACACGAAAAGGTTTGCCCAAATGAGAAGCCATATCAATTAAAACCACATCTTCAGCACCTGAAAATGAAATGGCAATTTCACCTTCTTGACTTAAAGCAAGTTCCAGAATCTCGCTGGGAGATTTATCAGCATATTCAGATGCAAGTGCATCAACAAGGTCAATGGTCGGGATTGTAGTCATGACAGTTCCTGGCGTATAGGCTTGGACACTTAAAAACCTATATTAGTTTAATTCACAATGATTTTAATGGAATTGAAATAATCTGCTTAGCACTAAAAAATAAATGCTTATGAATAAAATAGATTTAAAAAACAGCCCCTGAAATCTCTATTTTTAAGCTATCATAACGCAAAATTTTTTACTGACATTGGGAGAGCCCATGGAAATCGTATGTCTTGATCTTGAAGGGGTGTTGGTTCCGGAAATTTGGATTAACTTTGCCAAGAAAACTGGAATTAAAGCGTTGGAAGCCACTACACGTGATATTCCAGACTACGATGTGTTAATGACGCAGCGCCTGAATATCTTAAAAGAGCATGGTTTAGGCTTAAATGATATTCAGGAAGTAATTGCAGAGATGGGGCCTTTCCCTGGGGCAAAAGAATTTGTGAAATGGGTGAGTACACATTTTCAATTGATTATTCTTTCCGATACGTTCTATGAGTTTGCTCATCCTTTAATGAAGCAACTGGATTGGCCAACCATTTTCTGTCACAAGTTAGAAACTGATGAAAATGGTATGATCACAGCTTATAAACTTCGTCAGCCGGATCAAAAACGCCAAGCAGTTAAAGCCCTGCATGGTTTGAACTTCCGTGTGATTGCAGCAGGCGATTCTTATAACGATACTACGATGCTGGGCGAAGCAGACCACGGTTTCTTGTTTGATGCACCGGAAAATGTCATTGCTGAATTCCCTCAGTTCCCACCGATTCACGGTTATGACGCGTTAAAAGAAGCGATTCGTAATGCGTCAGTGCGTAATATTCCAGCATAAATCCTTATATTTATATAAGTAAAAAAGGCGTACCCATCGGGTACGCCTTTTTTTAAACATATAAAATATGTTTAGAATTTATAACCTACATTCAAACCATAAGCGATAGCATGGTTATCCGCAAATTGTCCTGCTTGGGTGTGCGCTCCAGTCACAGCATCAGCATCACCTAACCAGAAATATTTCACACCTGCTCCGATAAAGTAATTTTCAGCAGGGGAGAAGCGCACACCTGTTCCCAGATTCCAGTAGCCTTCGGTTGGACCAAGGGTAGTGACTGGATTACCCGCACCTGAATCCCAGCCTACAGAGACATTGGCACCCCAACGTTCATTCAGTTTACGGCCTAGGCCTACTGTTGCAGAAATTTGATCGTCTTTATAGTCAATTAGATTAAAGCCATTCGGTTTTCCCGGTACCAGACCTGCTTGTCCAAGCATTTGAGAGAGTTTTCCAAAATTGTAGGGTTGAACTTTAAAATTAGACCAATCCACCCAACGCAGATTTGCAAAGGCAACAGTGTCCGCCATAATGCCGCTCTGTAAATCAACATTGACAGATTGTGGCGTGGTTAATTCAGTTTGTCCTGAAGATGCATTCAAGGCAGTCATTGCATTATCTAATAGGGTATTGCCTGTCATGCCTGCAGCATTAAAGCGTTCATAAGCATTGATCTTGTGCTTGATTTCTGAACGATAGGTGACGGAAGCTTTGAGTGCAATTTCCGGAATTTGATATGCAACACCTGCTAACCAGCCTGCCGACTCATCTTCACCCGTTCTGAAATCGTAGCCATTAAAAGCACTATAGGTAGTACCACGAAGTAGTACTGTACCATCCACAGTTTGATATACGGCACCTGCATATAAGTTCCAATTCTGAGTCGGTTGGTAGCCTAATATGAGATTTAAGTTTTGTGTATCTACTTCGACAGAGGTGCCACCTTTAAAAGGAACAGGATGATTTTCTACAAAATTATTATTTCCAGAGTATTCTGCATCCGCACCATAAGGTTGATCGTAAATTAAACCTACAGAAAAGTGTTCATTCGCTTGAACTTTCAAAGCAGCATGTGGGAAATAGTAGTCACCAGCCATATCTGTAGCCGTATTTCCAGACTTATCTTTACCTGAAACTTCAGGGTCTAAAATAGAAATGCCTGCTTCAAAATAATTTCCGGGTTGTAAAAATGCGGCGATAGATTGACCTGAGCGATCTAAGCCAGCGGCAAATACTGAAGTAGATGGAAGTAAGCTAATTAAAACTGCTGAATATATTTTGTTGAGCTTCATGGTTCTTTCCCTGATGCCATTTTGTAACTAAAAGTGCTTGAAAAGTAACATAAATAAAAAAAGAGTAAATACTCTGCTAGAGTTTAATAATTGACTTGTAAGCACACAAATGATGCTTGATAGAGTAATAATTCTATTTTTGTTAAGTTATCTTTATGATTTTTAAATAAAAAGAAAATTATGAAGAATGAAGTAAATTTCAAAATAAAAAATTAACCGTTTGATGGAAAATACAGCTATTAATTTATAAATGTATATTAAATGCTAATCAAAGACTGAAAAAAGACCATTGCGAACAATGGTCTTTTATTGTTTGGTTAAATAAAATTAGAAGCGGTAACCAATTTTTAAGCCGTATGCAAGTGCATTGTTGTCTTCAAAGCTAGCAACTGTATTAGGAGTACCAAATTGTGCGCCAGATTGTGCTTTAGCATCACCTAACCAGAAGTATTTCACACCACCCGCGATGAAGTAGTTTGGTGCTGGGCTGAATTGTAAACCTAAACCAACATTCCAGTAACCTTCTGTTGGACCAAGGGTAGATACCGGATTGCCTGCACCAGTATCATAACCTACGGAAACGTTACCAGCCCATTGCTCATTCAGTTTACGACCAACACCAACAGTTGCAGAAATTTGATCATCGGAATATGCAACTAAATCAAAGCCATTTGGTTTTCCAGTTGAAGCTACAACAGGTGCTTGTACACTAGCTGTACCAAATTTAGGTGGGCGAATGGAGAAGTTAGACCATTCAACCCAGCGTACATTAGCAAATGCTACGGTATCTGCCATGATGCCGGTTTGGAAATCCAGGTTAACAGATTGTGGTGTCGTGATTGAAGTACTTGAATTTGGTTGTAGGTTAAGACCAGCAAATAAACCTGTATTAAAAGTTTCGGTGGTTTTTGCATCATGGTCAATTTCAGAACGATAGGTTAAAGATGCTTTGAGAGCAATATCAGGAATTTGATAAGCAAAACCAGCTAACCAACCGACTGAACCGTCTTCTTCCATATTGGCATTATAAGAGCCAAATGTACTGCTACCGCCATATGCTAGACCACGTAATTGAACGTCACCTTCAACAGTTTGATAAACTGGACCTGCATAAAAATTTAAATTTTTATTTGGTTGGAAACCAAATAGCATTGATATATTTTGTGTTTTTACTTCAACTTTAGTTGATTCAGAACCATTATGGAATAAACCTTGACCTTGAAATGCGGCTAATGCACCTGGTAGTACAGCAGGTGAACTTGAGTCTGTGGCTGAATAAGTTGCATCAGCTCCGAAAGGCTGATCGTAAATTAAGCCAAAAGAGAAATTATCAGTAAGCTGTAATTTTAATGCTGCACTTGGAAAATAATAATCATCTCCCATATCTGATAAGTTTGTATTTTGAAGCCCAATAGCACTTGCTGGAGCTGCTGGGTTTGGAGTATATCCATTATTTACTTTACCTGAAACATTTGGATCTAAAACAGAAATACCCGCTTCGAAATAGTTACCCGGTTGTAGGAAGGCTGAAATAGATTGACCTGAGCGATCTAGTGCAGCTGCAAATGCACCTGTCATTGGTACTGTTGCAAGAATCATTGCGGTACTAAGAGTTTTTAATTTCATTTTGTGTCTTTCCTTGAGGTACAAATTTTATTACGGCTGATTTGTGTTTTTGAATGCGCTAAATTTATTTTCCTAATATCAGTTATATAACCAGATATCATTTGTTACTCCATGTGACAAAAATAGCACAATAAAAAAAAGAGTAAATGCTCTATAAAAAACTATAGAGTTTAAAAAATGAACGTATTAGAGTTTTTAGTCTAAATTTATACTAATAGTTTACTTTAAACAATTGAAAAATAATTAATTAAACTAAATTGATAATTATTTTATGTGAATATTTATTTGATTAAAAAATGACCATTTATCATAAAAAGTATCGTATTTTTATGTGATAGAGTTCTCTCTTCAAACGTAATAATTGAAATTTAAAAAACAGGAGGTCAGGAAATTTAATTTTTTAAATATTTTTTATTATTAATTGCAATTTGGGAATTTTAAAATACTCGTCTCATTATCTGACTAAGGGAAAGTTTAAATATAGACAGGTAGGGAAGCGAGATCTGGCAAGCTGAATAGGGCTTTAGATTATTTTTATTAAAAATTCTAGGGTGAAAAGTATTGTGCGCCCTGCGGGACTCGAACCCACGTCGGTCGCTTAGGAGGCAACTGCTCTATCCAGTTAAGCTAAGGGCGCAATGCGCAGCTAATGTAGCGCAAATACCGGTAAAAAAAAAGTTATTGTCGAAACAATAACTTTTTAAAATGATTTTTATGTTTAAGATTTCTTCGTCTTTAGGCTTTTAAATAGGCCAAACATCAGCACTATCCAGACGGGAATCATCAATACGGATTCTTTAAAACCTTGGGTCCACATAATATAAAGTACTGTCGCAATAAAGATCAGTACCACATAATTGCTGACAGGAGCCCAGAGTGCAGGGAACTTGGTTTGAATCGCAGCGTTTTTGACAGCCTGTTTGAATTTCAGATGTGTCAAACTAATCATGGCCCAGTTGAGTACCAAGGCACCTACGACCACATACATCAAGTGGCCCAAAGCGTCTTCTGGGACAAAGTAGTTTAAAAGCACACAACCGAAAATGAGCAGGGCTGAGAATAAAACAGCGGGAATAGGCACACCTTGTTTATTTACTTTCATGAACGCTTTCGGTGCATTGCCTTGCTGTGCCAGACCATACAGCATACGGCTATTGGCATACATACCGCTGTTATAAACAGACAGTGCCGCAGTCAAGATAATGAAATTGAGTAGATGTGCTGCCCAGCCAATTCCGAGTTGACTGAAAATCATTACAAATGGACTTTTATCCATACCACCCAGTTCCAGCTGGTTCCAAGGTACTAAGGATAAAAGAATCGTGAGTGAGCCAATATAGAAAATCAGAATACGGAACACGACCTGGTTAATGGCCTTAGGAATGGTCTTTTCCGGGTCTTTGGCTTCTGCAGCCGCCATACCAATCAGTTCAATACCGCCAAAGGCGAACATGAGGAAAGCCAGCATATAGAACAGGCCTTCAAAACCATTCGGGAAGAAACCGCCATGTGACCAAAGATTGCTAAATGAAGAGGTTGATCCTGCATCTGCGGTCAGTAATAAATACAGGCCGAAAACAATCATGGAAATCACGGCAGTCACTTTAACAATGGAAAGCCAGAATTCGGATTCGCCATAAAACTTGACATTGCCGAGATTGACCAGAGTAATGACAATGAAAAAGAACAGTACCGAAGCCCATGCAGGAATATGCGGCCACCAGTAATTAATATATTTGGCGACTGCAGTAAGCTCTGTCATGGCAACCAGAACGTACAAAATCCAGTAATTCCAGCCCGCCAGGAAGCCCGGGAATTTGCCCCAATATTTATTGGCAAAGTGGCTAAATGATCCTGCTACAGGCTCATGAACAATCATTTCACCCAGTTGGCGCATGATTAAAAAGGCGATTAAACCACCAATGGCGTAACCCAAGATGATGGAAGGACCAGCAGATTGGATGACCTGTGCGGAACCTAAGAATAAGCCTGTCCCAATTGCACCGCCCATGGCGATCAGTTGGATATGACGGTTCTTTAAGCCACGCTGAAGTTTGGAAGACTCGTTGTTCAAAGTATTCAGCCCGACAATGTGTAAGGAAAGGATTGAAATGGATTGTAATAGATTGAAATGTATAAGCCTAGTACGGGCTCTAGAGAGGGATTGTTAAAAAATAATCATATAAAAAATATTTTATATATTCCTATTTTGAATCAATAAATTAATTTTATTTTTTAATACATAAAATAAAATGATGTAAATGATGAAAAAAAGTTTGGTATTCGTTTTTTATACTTAAGTCAAGAAAGCATCTATTTCATAAAAAAATCGCTATGATACTTTTTAGCATTTTGCTGACGGCGATGTACAACAATGATAAATGAAAGGATAAAAGAGAAATGAGTTTTGCTCCACAAATCAAGATTCCAGCAACTTATATGCGTGGCGGTACCAGTAAAGGGGTGTTCTTTAAACTGGATGACTTGCCACAAGCTGCACAGCAGGCTGGAAAAGTGCGTGATCAGTTATTGCTGCGAGTGATTGGAAGCCCTGATCCATATGGCAAGCAGATTGATGGCATGGGTGGAGCAACTTCAAGTACCAGTAAAACCGTGATTTTGGCCAAAAGTGCCCAGCCAGATCATGATGTCGATTATTTATTTGGACAGGTTTCGATTGATCAGCCTTTTGTGGACTGGAGTGGCAACTGCGGTAACTTAACGGCTGCAGTCGGCTCATTTGCCATTTCCAATGGCCTGGTCAGTGCAGAACGTATTCCTGAAAATGGCATTTGTACAGTCCGTATCTGGCAAGCCAATATCCAAAAAACCATTATTGCCCATGTGCCGATCACCAATGGACAGGTGCAGGAAACAGGTGATTTTGAGCTGGATGGGGTGACTTTCCCGGCAGCTGAAGTTGCCATTGAATTTCTGGACCCGGCTGATGATGGTGAAGAGGGCGGAGCCATGTTCCCAACGGGGAATGTCGTAGATACCCTGGAAGTGCCAGAAATCGGAACTTTCCAGGCGACCTTTATTAATGCTGGTATTCCGACCATCTTTTTAAATGCTGAAGATATTGGCTATGAGGGTACAGAATTACAGGATGCTATCAATAGCGATGCTCAGGCACTGGCACGTTTTGAAACTATCCGTGCTTATGGCGCAAAACAGATGGGTCTGATTCAGGACATTTCTGAAGCGGAAAAGCGCCAGCATACCCCGAAAATTGCCTTTGTATCGAAACCTAAAGCCTACACATCTTCAAGCGGTAAAGACATTCAAACCACTGATGTTGATTTGCTGGTTCGTGCCTTGTCGATGGGCAAACTGCATCATGCCATGATGGGAACGGCTGCAGTGGCGATCGGTACAGCTGCTGCGATTCCTGGAACTTTGGTTAATCTGGCAGCAGGTGGCGGAGTACGTGAAGCGGTACGCTTTGGACATCCATCAGGTACCTTAAGAGTCGGCGCACAAGCTGTGCAGGAAAATGGACAATGGGTGGTCAAAAAAGCTGTCATGAGCCGCAGTGCGCGGGTACTGATGGAAGGCTGGGTTCGAATTCCGAAAGATAGCTTGAAATAGCAAACAAGATAGAGAATCTTGCGAGAAAGCAGTATCATGCTGCTTGTCATTGATCAATAAGTTAGCCTGATTAAAGCTTAAACGATGATGACGGTTCAATTCTCATGTAGATGAGGAATCGCAAGTTCTCTGTCGAAGGTGACAAGAGCGTTGTATATTAGATCGGGGTCATTTTTAATTTTCCCGATCTATTCCCAAAGCAAAGTATTCGAGGCGAATGTGTCATCTTTAACTGACGTGCAAGCAAATGCATTAACTCAAGCACAGCAACGTATTCAACAAGATTTATTAACGGCATTAGACGCATTTTCCATTCCGGAGCCGCTTAAAGGGGCTGTGTATCATGCGGTCATGCTGGGTGGAAAACGGGTACGTCCTGCACTTTGTTATGCCACCGCTGCTTTAAAACCGAATGCAAATTTTGCTGCCGTACGCCGTGCTGCAGTCGCCATTGAAATGATTCACTGTTATTCACTGGCCCACGATGATTTACCCTGTATGGATAATGATTCCTTGCGTCGTGGTCAACCAACCTGTCATGTCGCTTTTGGGGAAGATACGGCATTATTGGCAGGGGATATTTTGCAGTCGATGGCCTTTGAAATCTTGGGCAGTCGCCTGTTTGATCAGGGCCCGGCAGTTGCTCCGACCATTGTTTTAAAACAGATGCAAATTCTGGCGACTGCCAGCTCGAAAATGGTCTGTGGTCAGGTGCTGGATTTACAGGCTGAAGGCAAGCGTGTGGATCAGGATGCTCTGGAAAATATTCACCGCAATAAAACCGGTGCCCTGATTTCTGCAGCCGTGATGATGACAGCCGTGACCGTATTTGAAGGCACAGATCCTGCTATTCCTAAACTGCGTGAATATGCGCAAGCGATTGGACTGGCCTTTCAGGTGCAGGATGATATTCTGGATATTATTTCCGATACGGCAGTACTGGGGAAAACTGCGGGTAAGGATGAGCAAGTAGATAAATCAACTTATCCTGCACTCATGGGGCTGGAAAAAGCTCAAGCCTATGCCAAAGAGCTGCATGATCAGGCCTTTAATGCTTTGGAGATGTTTGCTGAAAATGCAGTTGAATTGAACCAGATTTCAGAATTTTTATTGGCGCGTAAAAGTTAATTTGATTCAAATACAGCAGCCAAGACTAAAAAAAGAGGATCATAAATCCTCTTTTTTTATAAGCTTAGACTGTAAAAATTATTTAGATGCTTTATATAGGCGGTCACCTTCATCGAAACGGGTGGTGACTTCAGCAGAAGGGGCTTTACCCAGCAGGCTGACCACGACAATGGCAATGATTGAAGCAATGAAGCCGGGAATAATTTCATAAACACCGGTATTGCCCAACAGGTTTTTCCATAGAATCACCACCACAGCGCCGACCAGCATACCTGCAAGTGCGCCATTTAAAGTCATACGACGCCAGAACAAAGACAGAATAATCAGTGGACCAAAGGCTGCACCAAAACCTGCCCATGCATAAGCCACCAAACCTAAAACTTTGGATTCAGGGTTTCCAGCCATCCAGATGGCAAGCAGGGCGATCAGCAACACCATGAGGCGGCCAATCCAGACCAGTTCTTTTTGTGTGGCATTTTTACGCAAGAAGGATTTGTAAAAGTCTTCGGTTAGCGTACTTGAGCAGACCAGTAACTGACAACTCAGAGTACTCATCACCGCGGCTAAAATGGCAGCCAGTACAATACCTGCAATCCACGGATTAAACAGAATCTTGGTCAGTTCCATAAATACGGTTTCAGGATTGGCCGTCACAGCACCAGCCAGTTCCGGATGCTGCTGGAAGTAGGCAATCCCAAAGAAGCCTGCTGCCACCGCACCACCTAGACATAACGTCATCCAGGTCATACCGATACGGCGTGCATTGGGAATGGATTTCACCGAATCTGCTGCCATAAAACGCACCAGAATATGTGGTTGACCAAAGTAGCCTAAGCCCCAGGCAAGTAAGGACATAATCGCCACAAAGCTTAGATCACCCATGATATCCATCGCTTGTGGACGTGCAGCTTCAAGTGCCAGGGTCATTTGAGACAGGTCCGAGAAGCTCAGAATGGTCACAATAGGGGTGAGTAACAGAGCAAAAATCATCAATGACGCTTGAATGGTGTCGGTCCAGCTGACCGCGAGGAAGCCACCGATAAATACATAACTGATGGTGGCAATGGCACTGATCCATAGTGCCGTGCTATAGGACAGGTCAAACATATTTTCAAACAGGCGCGCACCAGCCACCATGCCGGAAGCACAATAAATGGCAAAGAAAATCAGAATAATGAAAGCCGATGCCACACGTAAAATTTTCTTCTGGTCATTAAAGCGGTTGGAAAAATAGTCTGGCAAGGTCAGGGCATTGTGCTGTACTTCGGTGTGTACACGTAAACGTCCAGCAACCAGCAGCCAGTTGAGCCATGCACCAATAATCAGGCCAATTGCAATCCACATTTCAGATAAACCTGAAAGATAAATTGCACCCGGCAAGCCCATCAGCAGCCATCCACTCATATCTGAAGCACCGGCAGAGAGCGCCGTCACGAAACTACCTAAACGACGACCCCCCAAAATGTAATCAGAAAAATTGGCTGTCGCGCGATAAGCCAGAAGGCCAATCGCGATCATGGCGACAATATAAAAAAGAAAGGTAATTAAGGTCGGATTCAGGGAGTTCATACGGTATCCAGTTACACGGTGGACAGTAGATCGAAACACAGGCTTTTAAAGAACAAGCACAAATCATTTCAAAAAAATAACGCGAAATTTAACCATAGATTAAAAAAAAATGCTGAGTTTTTCTTGGCTGAAATAAAAATAGACAGCTTTTGCTGTCTATTTTTTAATATAAAAGAGTAGTTTACTGATTGCGTCCCATTACTCCACGAATGGTGTTCATGATGTCGGCAGGTAACACCACCGTTTTTGCATTATTGGATTTCGACATGTCCTGCATGGCTTTGACATATTGTTCACCCAGCAAATAAGCCACCGGAATTTCCTTGTCGCCGACTGCTGAAGTCACCATCTCAATGGCTTTCTGTGAGGCTTCAGCCAAGACGACTTGTGCTTCTGCATCACGGCGTGAAGCTTCCAGGCGGCCATCGGCTTCCAAAATTGCTGCCTGTTTTTCACCATCTGCCTTGGTCACGGTAGCACGACGCTGACGCTCGGCAGCCGCTTGTGCTTCCATTGCAGCCTGCATAGTCGATGAGGGTTGAATATCCTGAATTTCCACGGTTTTCAGGGTAATGCCCCAATCGGAAATATCATCGGAAATGGCGGCTTTCAGTTTGGCTTTAATGTGATCACGTGAGGATAGCGCATCATCCAGATCCATTTCACCGACAATTGAACGCAGTGAAGTTTGCACCAGGTTCTGAATGGCCCAAGTATAGTTTTCAATGCCGTAAACCGCTTTTTCCGGGGTAGTGATATTAATGTACGCTACTGCATTCATCAGCAGCACCGCATTGTCACGGGTAATGACTTCCTGTGAAGGAATATCCAGCACGATATCTTTGGTGGTGACTTTATAAGCCACTTCATCAATATACGGAATGACAAAACTGAGTCCCGGTCCCAAAGTGGTATGGTATTTACCCAGACGTTGCACGATCCATTTATAACCCTGCGGGACAATGCGCACCCCTTTAAAAATGGTCACGCCGGCAAAAACCAGCAGTGCTAAAACAATAATTGTTCCACCAGACATGTTATTTCCTCACTTATATATTTTCGTTATTGGGATGGTGTGGTTTAACCACCAGATCATTGCCGAGAATATCGACCACGCGAACCCGATCACCCACTTCTACCGGAGACAGCGTCCGACAGTTCCACTCATCTGACCCCAAAACCGGCATGGGAAAACGCACCGTGATCAGGTCATGCTGCATATGAGTCTGAATGACCATGCCCACCTGACCAATAGTCGCTTCACGGGATAAACCGGCTTTGGTTTTATCAATTGAAAGTGGTTTGATAAATTTGAACCACAACAATGTGCATAGCACAGACAGGATAATCCAGGTGACAATCTGAGTGGTTAAGCCCATCATCGGAAACATCCAGAATAAAACACCGACCATGATGGCTGCGATGCCAAACCATAGTGCAGCAAAAGCGGGGATTACCAATTCAGAAAGCATCAGTAATACCCCGAGTACAAACCAATGCCAAGGTTCGAATGCAAATTCCATACATCTACTCGTGTATTGTCAAAATAAAGAGAGACCATGAGGCCTCCATATCAATTTAGCAGATGAATAAGTCTTTGAATATTAAAAAAGCATATTTTTTAGATTCTGGATTTTGGCGCGGGTTTAAAGGCTGCGGGTGATTTTTTAAAGTCGCTGATTGCCTTTTTTATGGCGATGATTTTCAGCTGGGTCGCTTTTTCGCCTTCCAGAATGGATGCATTGCTGGCTTTTAAATCCAGCGTGCCTAAATGTCCTACTTTAGGCTGAATGATCACATTGGCCTGATTCAGTTCTTCATGAATGCTTTGTTGACCCATAATATTGATGGTCTGGTCCAGTAGGCCCCACATATTCATCGGTTGATTGCCACTCGGTCGTGCAGAAATGTCGACGGCAATAACAATATCTGCACCCATCGCTTTCGCGGTTTTCACCGGAATCGGGCTGACCAGCCCCCCATCGACATACTGTTTCCCACCGATGGTAGCGGGAACAAAGACATTGGGGATACTGCAGGAAGCACGCACCGCCTGACCGGCATTGCCTTTAATAAATTCAGCTTTAGTGCCGGTGTCCAGACGGGTCGCAACCGCTGCAAAGCGAATCGGGAATTTCTCAATCGGTTTATTAGCAATATGCTGGTTGACATAATTCTGCAATTTTTGACCTTGCACCACACCTTGACTGTTCAGGGTTAAATCACGGATATCCGATTCTTTTAAAGTCAGTGCAATTTGCTGTAGTTGATAAGGCGTTTTACCACTGGCATAAATACTGCCGACAAAACTTCCGGCACTGGTCCCGGTGACGATTTTCGGCTTAATGCCATGTGATTCTAAAACTTTCAGCACACCAATATGGGCAAATCCTTTAGCCCCGCCACCCCCAAGCGCAATGGCAATGACAGGTTCACGTGCCTTGATGGTTGTGGTTTGCGGTGGTGTTTTGGTGGTTTTATCACAGCCAATCAGTCCAAGCCCTAGTAGAGCAATGAAAGAATATTGCACAAGCTTCATGGTTGAATTTGTATATCAATTTGATGAAAAGTTGTGCACATGACAGCAGATAATTGTTATTTTGACTAGTTATTTTTTAAACGCTTTTGTAATGGCTTGGCTAACCAGTCCGGATTTTTGGCTGAAAATTTGCCGGTATAGTGATCTAAAATTTGTTCTACATCCTGCGCATAATTTCCCGTTGGCTGAAACACACCCAGGCAGTGTATCGCTTTGTTTTTATAATCCAGTGAAAACATCACAATCGGGATATGGGTACCCACGGCAATGCGGTAAAAACCACTTCTAAACGATTCAGCCTGTTTGCGTGTTCCTTCCGGTGCCATACCGACCCAGATCTGCTGTTGCGTATTAATGAAGTCGATAATTTGCTGAGTGGTACCTTGTTGGATACTGCGATTGACCGGAATCACCCCAATCCATTCAAGTATGGGTTTCAGCGGTGTGTTAAATAAGGTGTGTTTGCCAAAAACCGTGATCTTGATGCCCAGTCCAAGCAGTGCGGCAAAACCGTGCCAGGCATCGATATTCGAGGTGTGTGGAGAAATAATGGCGACCGCTTTCTGCAGGTTGGGAAAATCACCCTCAAAACTCCAGCCTTGGGCAAGAAATAATTTTTTGAAAATATTTCGGCTTAAGTGACCACTACGGGCAGGCACTTGATCGGGCAAGGTCGGAAAGTGTTGAGTCATGGTGTTTGATTGCACTCCCGGGTAAATTTATCGGCTTTTAAACATGTTAAGCTTTTGTAAAATAAGATTCATTGGCAAAATATCAACTGTCATTCAGCTTGCCTGATCAAAATAGTCAATCCGGTTTTGACCCTAAGGGCCCACTATGCCGAGTACACGTAACATCTATCTCTTGTTGTTCTCTTTATATTGGGCACAAGGTTTACCCGTCGGTTTTATGACCCATGCTTTACCGGTGATTTTACGTGCCCAAGGGGTGTCACTGGCACATATTGGCGGTTTTGGCTTATTGATGTTGCCCTGGTCAATCAAAATTTTCTGGGCACCATGGGTTGACCATTTTGGCCATGCAGCATTTGGACATTACCGTAGCTGGATTATTCCGACCCAGTTATTGAGTGTGGTGGTATTGACTGGCTTATCTTTTCTGCCGATTCAGGCTTTAAACCAGCCTGAATACTTGCTGGCTTTTTTTGTGGCTTTACTGAGTATGAATCTGGTCGGTGCAACGCAAGATATTGCTACCGATGGTCTGGCGGTCAATATGCTGAACAATCAGCAGCAGCATTGGGGCAACACCTTTCAGGTCATTGGCTCACGATTGGGCTTTATTGTCGGTGGGGGAGCTATTTTATGGGCACTGGACTGGCTGGATTGGCAAAGCACATTTTTAATCTTGGCGGGACTGGTGCTGTTGAATACTTTACCGATTTTATGGCTGAAAGAACCGCAACGATTAAAGCATATGCTGTCCAGTACCGAAGCAGGAACATTTCGCTGGCAAAAAATAAAAGATTATCTGGCTTATTTTTATCGAGAGCAAAATCTTGCTGCATGGTTAGCGGTGCTCATCACCTTTAAAATTGCCGATGGTTTAGCTGGGCCTTTGCTGAAACCCTTAATGGTGGATTTAGGACTGACATTTTCCCAAATTGGCATTTATGTGACCATGCTTGGCGCTGTGGCTGCACTCATCGGTGCAGGGCTTGCAGGGTTCAGCCTGAAGTATGTTTCCCGTGAACATGCTTTACTCGGTTTTTCTATTTTGAAAATTTTCACTTTGGCTGCCTATGCATGGCTAGCTGTTCAATATGAGACCCAAGGTCCTATTGAAACCTGGATGATCTATCTGGTTAATGCTGCTGAAGACATGATTTCCGCCATGCTTTTGGTGGTGATGCTGACTCTGGTCATGCAATACAGCCGCAAACATTTGGCAGGAACAGATTTCACTTTCCAGGTGGCGTTGATGGCAACCGTGAGCGGTGGACTGTATAGCCTAAGCGGGATTTTAGGCGATCTCTTGGGTTATGCGAGTTATTTAAGCTTGATCACTGTGTTGGCATTGCTCTGTATTTTCCCGATTCTGAGATGGAAAAACAGTTTGCTCTAAACCCTAAAAGCTTTTTAATTCAATTCAATATACATTTAAAATCTAAGGATTAAATAAGATAACTAAATAAAAATTAAATCATTTTTTTAAATATTTCTGAATTGTAACATCTGTTACAGAATAACTTAGGGGTATTTATAGATGAAAACCAAATTAGCAGCAGCGATTGCATTAAGCCTACTGGCAGCACCAACTTTTGCAGCGCCAACTTTTTATGGGGAAATTGATGCAAGTATCGATTACTTGCCAGAAGACAATGCCAATACTTCGGATAAAGATGTAGTAGAAGTTAGTTCTAATAGCTCTTTCATTGGTTTAAAGGGTGAAGAAAAACTGAACGATCGTCTAAACGCAGTTTATGTGATTGAATGGAGTCTCAGTGCAGATGGTGATAGTACAGACTGGACTACGCGTAACCGTTTTGTCGGTTTAAAAGATGCTCAGCTCGGTACTTTAAAAGTGGGTGCACATGACACGCCATTGAAGCAACTCTCAAGTCAAGTTGATACATTTAACAACTACGTTGCTAACAAAGCAGATGTAAACGGTATTTTCACTGGTGAAGCCCGTATATCGAATGCAGTCATTTATGAATCTCCAGCAATTAAATTGCCTACAGGTGCCATTAAAGTGAATGCGTTGTTGGCCTCTGGTGAAGATTCAGGCATTGCAAAAGGTAATGGCTCATCTAAAACTGCTGGTCGTGGTTTAGGCGATGCATGGTCTGCATCTGTAGTCTATGACAGCCCGGTGGTTGTGGCTGGTATTGCGTATGATAAAGCCATTCCATCGTCTTTCTTAGGTTCTGGCTTTTCAAACGCTAGCTCTCCAGAGGTTTTACCAGCAGTTGATAAAGATGGCAAATTAACATCATTATTTGCAGCTGCAAATACAATTCGAGCTATTGGCCGTGTAAACCTTGAGGGTGGTTTGGCATTAAAAGCACTTTATCAAACTTCAGAAGTTGAAACTGCAAAAGGTAATGCTGCTGGTTCAGAATTTATTGATGATGCTCAAGGCTGGTTAGTGGGTGCAGAATATAATTTGCCAACAGCCAAGGCCTGGACGGTAAAAGCACAATATAGCCAAAACACAACTACATTTACTAATAATGCTCCTGACTATGAAGCAAAACAAATCTTTGCTGGTGCAGATTATGCATTTAACAAACAGGTGAAAGCGTATGGTTATGCCGGTTATCTGACTCTTGAACAAGGTTCGAATGAAACTAAACAACCTGTAGTCGGTACAGGATTGGAATATAAGTTCTAGTCTGTGCGTTGTTTTTTTCTAAAAGGCGATGTTTTACATCGCCTTTTTTATTACTGTTTTTTATATTAAGTGAATTTTAAGTTTGGTATTCTACATTAAGACAACAGTAGAAAGATTAACCAACAGTCATGTCAAATATCATCAGTCCTATACGTGATAAAATAAAGCCCATTTCGTTAAGCCTGTTTAATTTATTGCTGGCAATATGGTTGGGCTTGGTGCTGAATTTTGCCTTTTTTCAAAAAATACAAAGTTTGACCCCTTATCAGGGCAGCAAAGCCTATTTATTTTTAATCGCGACCGTATTGGTGATCGTGGCGGCCTATAACCTGATTTTTCAGCTGCTGCAATGGCGCTGGAATGCAAAAATACTGGCTTCAATTTTTTTAGTGATTGGGGGCTTTACGGCCTATTTTGTCAATAGTTTGGGCGTGGTGATTTCACCTGAACAAGTTCAGAATATGATGCAAACCGATGCCCGTGAAGTCCGCGGATTGATGTCCTTACGCTTTGGGCTTTGGACGCTGGTATTTGTCATTTTCCCACTCATTTTTGTGGCGCTCGTTCGGATCAAGCCTGAAGCTTTTTTACCTAAACTTGGCAAAAAAATGTTAAGCAGTATCGCTTCATTGTTAGTGGTTGGCGCCTTGCTGTTTACCTTTTATGTAGATTATGCTGCGATTTTCCGGGAACATCGTGATTTGAAAGGCATGATTTCTCCACAAAATGCCATCGCATCGACCTTATCGTATTACCGTAAATCTGCACCTAAAAAGAATTTACCTTTAGTTCGTTATGGTGAAGATGCTCATTTGCTTCAGCCAGTCAATAAGCAGGCTAAACCTAAGCTTATGGTGTTGGTAGTGGGTGAAACAGCCCGTGCAGAAAGTTTTTCATTGAATGGCTATGCCAAAAATACTAATCCTGAACTGTCTAAACTGGATATTATCAATTTTAGTCAGGTGAGTTCATGTGGTACTGCAACCGCTGTATCCGTACCCTGCATGTTCTCCGGCATGCCTCGAAAAGATTATGACGAACAGCTGGCCAGTCACCGTGAAGGATTACTCGATATCGCACAGCGTGCCGGCTATAAAGTGACCTGGATGGATAATAACTCTGGTTGTAAAGGTGCCTGTAACCGGGTTGAACAGTATCAGATTCCGCAACAGCTCAAAGATAAATGGTGTGCCAAAAATGGCGACTGCTATGATGAAATTTTGGTGGATAGTCTAAAAACTTATCTGGCTACAATTCCTGAAACCGATAAGACTCCACGTTTAATTGTATTACATCAGATGGGTAGTCACGGACCTGCTTATTATCAGCGTTCCAAAGCACCCTTCCAGCCTTTTAAACCAAGTTGCGATAGCAATGCAATTCAAGGTTGCAGCCGTACAGAATTGTTGAATAGTTATGATAATTCCATTGTATATACTGACCATGTTTTAAGTTCACTCATTCAGGTGTTAAAAGGCAACAGCACTTATCAAAGTGGGTTCTGGTATCTGTCTGATCATGGTGAATCGACAGGAGAACATGGTTTATATTTACATGGCTCACCTTATGCGATTGCGCCTAGCCAACAAACTCATGTTCCAATGTTGATGTGGTTTTCTCCTGAATGGACTGCACAAAATTCTGCGCAAATCACTTGCTTAGCCCAGCAAAAAAGCAAACAATTAAGTCAGGATAATCTGTTCCCAAGTCTGTTAAGTTTGCTGGATGTCAAAACCCAAACCATTGATGAACAAAACAATATGTTGCAGAACTGTCAGTCAAAACAGAAAGTATGAGTTTAAAATATGGCTAAAATATTGATCATTGAAGATGATTTCATGATTGCTGAATCCAGCATCACTTTGCTGAAATATCAGCAATTTGATGTGGAATGGGTCAATAATGGCATTGACGGTTTAAAGAAACTCATACAGGAAAAGTTTGATATCGTCCTACTCGATCTAGGCTTGCCGATGATGGACGGGATGCAGGTATTGAAACAGATTCGCCAGCAGTGGCCGGCTTTACCTGTGCTGATTATTTCAGCACGGGATCAACTGCAAAACCGGGTGGATGGATTGAATAGTGGGGCAGATGATTATCTGGTCAAACCCTATGAATTTGATGAACTGTTGGCCCGCATCCATGCTCTATTACGTCGTAGCGGGGTAGAATCTGCGCTTCAGGACAGCCCGCAAATTTTAAGTTATGGCGAACTCACGCTGGATGTTGAACAGCACATTGCCAAGTTTAAGGGGCAATATATTGACCTGTCCAATCGTGAATGGGCGATTTTGATTCCCTTGGTGAGTCATCCCAACAAGATATTTTCTAAAGCCAATTTAGAAGATAAATTGTATGATCTGGATAGCGAAGTAAGCAGCAATACCATTGAAGTGTATGTGCATCACTTACGCGCCAAACTTGGCAAAGATTTTATTTGCACCATTCGTGGTTTAGGTTATCGACTGGGACAATTATAAATCAGACAACGATAAAATCAGCTAGAAGGTCAGCCACAGGTGCAGTCACAGTATTCATTAAAAAAACGCCTGATTATTTATGTTTCTGTTTTTAGTATTGCCTTGGGCTGCTTGCTGATTTTTTCTGCTTACCGTATTGCCCTGCAAGAAATTAATGAAGTGTTAGATGCCCAGATGCAGAATCTGGCAGAACGCGTCGCGCAGCATGATCCTGAACCGGTGCAAAGCAAGTTTGATCAAGCCAGGCATTATCACGAAGAAGACCTGTTTGTCGATGTCTGGTCTTATGCAAATGAAAAACATAAAAGCCATGCCATGAATTTATTGGTTCATCCTGTGAAAAAAGCAGGATTTTATACCCATAAAACCGCACAAGGGGTTTGGCATACTTACATCCTGCCTTTAGAACATTATCAGATTCAGGTGAGCCAGCAACAATCGACACGGCAGCATCTAGCATTGGAACTTGCCGGCAGTATGTTTATTCCTTATTTACTGTTTATGCCTTTTGTGATTTGGGGACTGAGCTGGATTATTAGCCGCAGCCTGCAGCCTTTGGATGATTTTAAAGCGGAATTGGCACAACGTGATTCGGAGGAATTAAGTGCCATTGAATCAGATAATTATCCGCTTGAAATTGTGCCGACCATTACCGAAATGAATCATTTGTTTGAGCGGATTTCCTCTGCACAGCAGGAGCAGCGGCAGTTTATTGCCGATGCAGCACATGAGCTTCGTACGCCTATCACTGCATTGAATTTACAGATGCAGATTCTGTTAAAACAGTTTCCTGATGCTCAGGAGCTACAGAATTTAAGTAAAGGATTAATCCGGATTCAGCATTTGGTCAGCCAATTACTCAGTCTGGCAAAACAGGATGCTTCAATTCTGGAGGTCGAGACCAAACAGCAGTTTTTACTGAATCAGGTCGCGGTGAATTGTGTAGAACAGCTCGTTCATCTGGCCATGCAGAAAGAAATTGATTTGGGTATGGAACGTCAGGAAGATGTGGTGCTGTATTGTCAGGAATCAGCAGTACATTCCATTATTTATAACCTGATTGATAACGCGATTAAATACACGCCCAATCAGGGAGTGATTAATGTGTCTGTATTTGAACAGGCAGGTTTTGCCATGATTCAGGTCGAAGATAGTGGACCTGGAATTTCCCCCGAACTGTATGAAAAAATTCTTAAGCGCTTTTATCGTATCCATCATCATCTGGAAATAGGCAGTGGTCTGGGGCTGTCTATTGTGGATAAAGCCACAGAAAGGCTCGGCGGCAAGCTTTCATTTTCCAGGAGTGCCAGCTTAGGTGGCTTGCAGGTCAATGTGCAATTGCCACTCTAGCCGATCACTTCTCTTAGATGATGGGTTCTAGCAGATAGGTGTGAGCAGTTAAACTGTCTCAGCTGTTTTATCCATGCTTTGGCTTGGTGCAAATCTTTTATAATTGAGTAGATAAAAACTCACGTTAATGAGCCAGATAATCCATGCAGTCCATAAGTTATGGCTGAGAAAATGTGCTCCACGCATCATTTGCGCCCAGCCCATCGCGAAACCTAAAATAAGCCCTGAGACCAGAAAAAAATAGGCCCGCTTTTTATTGGAAAGCCTGAATACAAAAAAACCAGCCATCAGTGCAAAGCCGGTAGATGCATGTCCCCCCGGGAAACAGTGCCCTTTGGTGGCAGAAAAATCCCAGAAAAAACCTTGATGGGTAGGAATGGTGATATTCCAGGGGCAGGCATGGGCAGACTGTGATTTCAACAAGCCAATAATCGAGGTGGAAAGGAGGATCAGCCCAAAGAAATAACCATAGGTCCAGCGTAAAGCTTTAACTTTCTCAAACTTGAACGATGCTAGCCAGATTAAAAAAAAGCCGGCATATACCGCAATAATCAGATTTTTGACATAACGATGGTTCAGTTCAGCTAAATACCAATTGTCACGTAACAGGAATTTCCCGGATTCACTGACCCAGGGATGAATCAGCGCCAGATCCAGTGCCCCCCCAATCGGGAAACAAACCAAAAGCAGGCAAAAACTGATAATGAGAAAACAGCCCTGATAGAGCATGAAGCGTTGCTGATCGTGCATAGTAAAGATCAATTGATTTTAGTGCTGCGATTACAGCAATAAAAACTTAATCCAGACTTAAGCGAGCTTGAATCGGTGGGGAAAATCGCCGTAAAAGTATCGTGTTAAGTATGATGTTGTGTTAAATGCTGATAAGCATATCCAGGAAAGAGCATAACCGGATCAAGCTTTAATGCTACATTAACGGCAAGATTGCTATAGGTATTCAAATGAAGATTCGTGCTGTTCTATTCGACCTGGATAATACCTTAACCCATCGTGATCGAAGTATTCTGGCGTATAGTCAATATCTGGTACAAGTCTATCAACATCAGTTACCGCATGATGCAATTGGGAAAATTCAGGCGATTATCCGTCGCATTGATAATGGTGGCTACCCTAAAAAAGAATTGCTCACCCATCCCAGTATTGCTGCGTCTGTGGCTTATGCCTTGCAGCAGGAATTAATCTGGAAAAGCATGCCACATTTGGATGAACTTACCCAGTTCTGGTTTCAGCAATTTGGCTTATCTGCAGTGGCCATGCAGGGTGCCAGTCAGCTCTTAACCGAACTAAAACAGGACGGTTATCAGCTGGCGGTCATTTCAAATGGTGGACATGCGACCCGACTCACCATTTTACAGGGTTTGGGTTTTAGTCATTATTTTGATGAAATTGTCAGTTCTGAACGGGTCGGCATCAGTAAACCGAATCCGGAAATTTTTCTCTATACCAGCCAGAGATTGGGCGTTGCACCAGAACATTGCCTTTTTGTCGGTGATCATCCCGTCAATGATGTACAAGGGGCAATGGATGCCGGTATGCAGGCTGTCTGGTTACAGGGTTTTCATGAAGTTCAAGATCAGCCCATAAATCGCATTCAATCTCTGGCTGAAATTAAGCAGTTTTTATAATTACTTTTACGCATTCATTGTGTCAGGCTACTAAAGTCCAGATAGAAAAAAGCGACTCTTTTGAGCCGCTCTGAAAATCGAAATGTCGTTTAGATAGTCAGTTTAAAGCATCAGCTTTAAAAAATGGTTTCTTCCGAATTGGCTGAAATTTTATGAATAGACAAATCGGCACCACGGAATTCATCTTCCTGTGATAAACGAATGCCCATAATCAGTTTAAGTACGCCGTAAACGAAAAAGCCACCAGCCAGTGCAATGGAGATGGCCAGTAAAGTACCAATCAGTTGAGAGAGGATTGAAACACCGCCCAAACCGCCGAGCCATTGCTGTCCGAAAATCCCTACGGCTAAACCGCCAAAGCTGCCGCATACGCCGTGTAATGGCCAAACACCGAGTACATCATCCACTTTCAGTTTGTTTTGGGTATAAGTGAATAGTTTGACAAAAATGACCCCAGCCACCATGCCAATGATTAATGCACCTACGGGGTGAACTACATCGGAACCTGCACAGATGGCAACCAGACCAGCCAAAGGACCGTTGTGCAGGAAGCCCGGGTCATTTTTGCCGATGAAGTTGGCCGCAATAGTACCACCAACCATCGCCATCAGTGAGTTAATGGCAACCAGTCCAGAAATGGCATCCAGACGTTGTGCACTCATCACGTTAAAACCAAACCAGCCGACAATTAGAATCCATGAACCAAGTGCCAGAAAAGGAATGGAAGAAGGGGGATGTGCACTGACACGACCATCTTTTTTATAACGGCCATGACGTGCGCCCAGTAAAATGACTGCTGCGAGTGCAATCCAGCCACCCATAGCATGCACCACGACTGAACCGGCAAAATCGTGGAAAGCTGCACCAAAAGTTTTGGTTAGCCAGCCTTGTAATCCTAAATTGCCATTCCAGGCAATGCCTTCAAAGAAAGGGTAAACCAGTGCCACCAATAATAATGTGGCAATTGCTTGAGAACGCATTTTGGCCCGTTCTGCAATACCGCCGGAAATAATGGCAGGAATGGCGGCAGCAAAGGTCAGCAGAAAGAAGCAGCGCATCAGGTTGTAGCCATGATCTGCGGCTAAGGTTGTACCGATATGAAAAAAGTGTTGTCCATAAGCAATATAGTAGCCGACAAAAAAGTAGGCGATGGCAGAAATGGAGAAATCTGTCAAAATTTTACTTAGGGCATTGACCTGATTTTTATGTCGTACTGTGCCCAGTTCCAGGAATGCAAAACCTGCATGCATGGCTAAAACTAAAACTGCACCAAGAAGGAGAAAGAGTAAATCTGTATTTTGCATTTTATGGCTCCATTTTAGTGCTTAAAATCACAAAAAGAAGATCAGTATAACCATGAGATTATTTTCGTGAAGATGGTCGAAATGGGGAAATTTTGATTAAGGCTGAGAAAAAGACTACAAGACTCGATATAAAGCAATTACTTGCTGAAGTATGAATGATTTGCGTTATTATGGTGCAATATTGTTTAATTTAAATTATAAATAAATATATGAAAATTGAATAAAATTTAACTTTTTTAAAGAAGTTGGTTTTATATATTTTTTATAGCACTGAATAGTAGCAAGTTTAGCCCGATAAAAATGTAAACGGGTTTCTCGCTCAGCATAAAGAAAAAATGAAAAATATATTTAAAGAGATTCTAATTTGGTTCAGTTTTAGAAATTGAGCACAAAAAAACCAAGCCAAAAACTCTGGACTTGGTTAAAGTACTCACTCTTTTAGTGCAAAATTTTATTTAGGAACTGCTGCGCGCGCTCACCTCGTTGGGTGTTAAAGAATTCATCTTTGCTGCAGTCTTCCACAATTTTTCCCTGATCCATAAAAATCACCCGGTTGGCCACCTGGCGGGCGAAGCCCATTTCATGGGTCACACACATCATGGTCATGCCTTCTTTGGCCAGTTCGACCATCACGTCCAGCACTTCATTGATCATTTCCGGATCGAGTGCCGAAGTCGGTTCATCAAACAGCATCGCAATCGGGTCCATGCTTAAGGCACGGGCAATCGCCACACGTTGCTGCTGGCCACCGGACAGTTGTGCCGGGAACTTGTTGGCGTGAGCACTGAGTCCGACCCGCTCCAGATAGGCCAGGCCTTTTTTCTTGGCTTCAGCTTCAGAACGGCCCAGTACTTTAATTTGGGCAATGGTCAGATTTTCGGTAATGCTCAAATGCGGGAACAGTTCAAAATGCTGGAACACCATACCCACACGGCTGCGCAGTTTGGTCAGGTCAGTTTTGGGGTCCTTAATGGAAATCCCGTCCACAATAATATTGCCTTGCTGAAAGGGTTCCAGACCATTCACAGTTTTAATCAGAGTCGATTTACCTGAACCTGAAGGTCCACAGACCACCACCACTTCTCCTTGGTGAATCTGGGTGGTGCAGTCGGTCAGTACCTGAAAATCTTTGTACCATTTACTGACATTTTGCAGATCAATCATCACTTTACCATCAGTCATACAGTTAACTTCCTTTGTAATTTTTTAACGGCATAGGTCGCGATCATACTCACAGTGAAGTACACCAAACCTGCAAATAAAATATATTGGGTCAATAGCGACATCAGGTCGCCACGGACATAGTTGGTCCGGAAAAAGTCCAGCAAACCAATGGCATAAACCATGGTGGAATCCTGAAACAGGATAATGGTCTGTTGTAACAGCAGCGGGGTCATTTTACGGAACGCCTGCGGCAGAATAATGAGTCGCATCGACTGGCTGTAACTCATGCCGAGTGCATAGGCGGCCGCAGTTTGGCCCTTGGGAATGGACTGGATGCCAGCTCGGACAATTTCCGAAAAGTAAGCCGCTTCAAACAGCATAAAGGCCACGATACTGGACACCAGTGCCGTATCAATAGTCAGGTAATTGCCCGTCACAGCCGTATAAATAAACGGTACGGCAAAATAGAACCACATCAAGACCAAAAGTAAAGGGATGGAACGGAACAAATTGACATAAGCTTGCGCAAATAAATTCAGGACTTTAAATGACGATAAGCGCATTAAGGCCAGCAAGGTACCAATTAAAATACCACCGATGGTCGCACTGATGACCACTTTTAAGGTAATGCTCATGCCATGCGACAAGGCTGGAGCGGAGAGTTGTAAGTCATTTAAAAATGCAGTGAGCCATTCCATTATTTATCTCCTGCAATCAGACCGGGAACACGTAAGCGTTTTTCCAGCATATTCATTGCCTGAATTAAACAGAAGTTAATCACAATAAAGATGATGGTCACAAAGGTATAAATTTCGATAGTGTTCTGGGTATATTCACTGATGGTTTTCATCTGGGAAATAATTTCTGCCACACCCACCAGTGATGCAACTGAAGTGTTTTTGACACAGTTGGTTAGCTCGGAACTCAGTGGCGGTAAAATCATCCGGAATGATTGCGGTAAAATCACATAACGGTATAGCTGAGCAGTGCTAAAGCCCATGGCATAACCGGCATTGACCTGACCGACCGGCAAGGCTTCAATCCCGGTACGCACCTGTTCACAGACCCGTGCTGCTGTAAATAGCCCCAAACCGACACTGGCGGAAATGAGTGCCGTAGTATTGGCGCCCAGATCATTCATCCACCATGATTTGATGGGCGTAGGTAAAAAGTTGGGAACCACATAGAACCAGATAAACAATTGAATTAATAAGGGGACATTACGAAAGATGGTGACATATGCCGTGCCAATGCTCCGTGCGGTTTTGCTGGGCAAGGTGCGCATGATGCCCAGTATGCTGCCCAACACCATGGCAATGCTCCAGGCCACTACGGCAATCACCAGCAGCCAGCCCAGACCGGTCACAATCCAGTTCAGATAGGTGGTGTCGCCCACTCCAGTGGGCTGAAATAAAACTCCCCAGTTCCAACTATAATTCATAGTAACTCCTGAGTCGGGTCAGGCAAAAAAGTCCTTTTTCTGCCTGACATATTAAGTTGTTGTTCTAATATTTATTGGTCACGATCATGTGGATTACTGATTAACGCTTTTAACTGATCAGACATCTGGAAGTTCAGGTTGATATTTTTCGGTGGAATGGGCTGCTGGAACCATTTCTGATACATCTTGTTGATTTCACCGGAGCTATAGGTGGCTTTAATGGCATCATCAACCACCTGTTTAAAGCCAGTATCACCTTTACGCAGCATGCAGCCATAAATTTCATGAATGGGTGCTGTACCCACAATCACCCATTTGTTGGGATCGGCGGCTTTGGATTTTTCCCCGGCCAGCAGGATGTCATCCATCATAAAGGCCGCAGCGCGACCGTTTTGCAGCATCAGAAAAGATTCGGCATGGTCTTTGGCCGAAATGATTTCTCCAATGCCCAATTCCTGCTGATGCTGACGGATATAACGTTCCGATGTCGTCCCCGCCGTAGTGACCAGTTTTTTACCTTTCAGGTCGGCAAAATCTTTAACGCCAGAATCTTTCGCTGTGAGCAGACGAGAGCCGACTTCAAAGAAACCGACCGAGAAATCGACCTGTTGCTGACGTTCCTTGTTGTTGGTAGTCGAGCCACATTCCAGATCGACTGTACCGTTTGATACCAGTGGAATCCGGTTTTGGCTGGTCACCAGGTTATAACGAATTTTTAAATCCGGCATATTCAGCTTTTTCTTCACAGCATCTACAACTTTTAGCTGTAAATCATGTGCATAACCGACCGGTTGATTTGGATTGTCGGCAATATAAGAAAAGGGAATAGAGGAGTCACGATAGCCCAGAACAATGGTGCCAGATTTTTTAATCTTATCCAGCGTACCGGATGCGCTGGCATCCCCAGTTCCAGCAGTTTTTTCACCCGATGCGGGAGCCTTATTGTTACTACAAGCACTTAGCCCAAGCATAAGAGCACTTGCACAAAGTAGGGAGGTGATACTGCGTTTATGTGTCATGTATAAAACTCCATTTTTATTTCATTATCATCAAGTGCCTAACAGGCAGCCAAGGTCATCAGTTTTGTTATGTAAAAGGTATTTTCTGTGCTGTACATAAATAGATCAGATTTCATCTTAAGCGAGTTTTCAATGATTGCTCAAGCAAGTTTTTTTACCGTTTTGTTACTGATAAATGATTATCAAACAATCAGTTTTTGAAACAAGACTGCATCAAATGCAATGCTAACTGCTGCAGGAACTATGCCATTTAAAATATGATTATTACTGTGTCGACTCAGCTTTTAGCCGATAAACTTGAATTAAAGCCAAAACCAGTTGAGGTACTGCCAGTTTATCTGAGCATCGGTTCTTTGATAGCCTTGGCCCAGCGGCAACAGCCACAGCGCGGGCAGGACTGCTCGGGCTGGTCAGGGTGCTCGACATGGCCACAGTACATACAGGCATAATAAGTGTTTGGTTCTACCTGATTAACCTTTTGATATTGCTTGGGAAACAGCGGCAAACCATAACGGATGTCTTCAGGGTGAAAAAGCAGGATACTAAATTTACCATCGCTTTCGAGCAGCCCGGCACGCACCTGACCCAGATGTTCAATGCCTTGCTGGCGCATTTCTGCAAAGAATTCATCGTGTGACATTTTTCCGCGCTTGATTTTCTCCAGCACCAATACACCATCTTCTACAATGTACAGCGACTTGCCTTCCAGTAAATCTTCAAAGGGTTGGTATTTCATCATCAGCCAGGTAGTCAGGCGGTACAGCATGATGATTACGCTCATGATCAGCAGTGCCTGAATTAAGGGCAGGTCTTCGGTAAACATTGGGTCGCCGGCAATCGAACCGAGGGACAAGATAATGGCCAGTTCAAACACCGAAAGCTGGCGTACTCCGCGTTTCCCGGTCAGACGTAAAAACAGAATAATCATGATAAACATACACACACAGCGCACCACAATTTCAGCGGCAAATTCCCAGTTGGTGTCGTGGATGAAAATACTGGCCCAATCCATGTGTGCAGTTCCTTTTTATGCTTTATTCATCATTCTTTTATACTATGCATGAGTAGAGCAGGAGGTATCTTTATAGTTCGGTAAAGAACTGCAATTATTTTAGTTACTTAGTTAATTCAAAACTTTACCTGATCTTAAGCCGTGTAATGCTAAGGCTTAATTGCTCAGTATTTTGCTGTACTTCAGTTTTACCGAAATGAGCCAAAAAATACTTTCACATAAATCGAGTATAATTTTTCTTTTGCATTTTTCTGCCTTATGTCTTTCGATTTAAAAACCACTGTTCAGCCTGATATTGAGCTTTCACCACAGCAGAGAAAGCTGAACCGTCTGATTGAAAAAATTGAACAGCAGCAGCTTGAACTGAAGCAGTGGCAGCAGGCTCAGGAACAGATTCGGCAATATACTCGTCAGACTTTGATGCCGGTCTATCATGAGCTACATGCAGTGCTGTTTGAGCAACTGGAACAGCTGTGGAAGCATTTGCAGGTAGCAGAATTTTCCAAGGCAGAGCTGACGCAGCTGGATGTCAAAATCCAGAATCTTGCAGCTTACTTAAAAGACTCTCAATCTTTATCAGGGCAACAAGTTCATATAGTCGACGACATTTATAATTACTATCAACAGCATATTGAACATAGTCAGGCCAGAAAAAATAAAAAGCCAAGCGCAGAGGATATAGAGCTATTTTTTGATGAAGAAAATAATTCGGATCAAATAGTATCTGATGATTTTGAAGAATGGGACACAGAGCAGTATCAACAGGCCCGTGAGCAAGCCAAGTTAAAACGTCAACAGGAAAAACTTGAACAAGCTTCGAAGATGACAGAGCAGTCCTTAAAAACCGTGTACTTAAAAATTGCTGCGACTATTCACCCAGACCGTGAGCCGGATGAAGCCAAGAAAGTTGAAAAGACTGAAATATTGCAACGAGCGAATGAGGCCTATGCAGCACAGGATTTATTTTATTTATTGAAACTGCAAATCCAGATTGAGCAAAATCGCGGTGCTTCGCAAAAGGGTTTAACTGCCGAGCAGATGAAGTTTTATCAACTGGCTTTAAATATGCAAAGCCAGAAACTGGATGACCAGATAGAAGAAATGATTCAATCGTTGAGCTGGAATAAAAAAGCCTATACAGGCAAAGTAAAAATTGCAGATTTATATAAGCAGGTAGATGCTGATACTTCAGCGCTGAAAAAGCAGCTAAAAGGGGAGAAAGAGCGCTTGAAGTATATGAAGAAAGTGAGTGGGGTGGAGATGTTGATGGAGCATAAAGCATTATAATTTACCTCTCCCTAGCCCTCTCCTAGGAGGAGAGGGAACATTCATTACTAAATCCATGTATGCATTAAATCAAATAACGCTCCCTCTCCCTTTGGGCATAGGTATCTACACATCTTTAGGTACCTAATGCAATTGTTGCGATTTCATTCAGTTCATCTATTGAATATTCCGAGAGCAGTTGAAGAGTGTTCAGTAAAATCGAAAGTCCTGCCAATATTGCA
>NZ_VOYL01000024.1:0-40388 GCF_013420295.1 Acinetobacter sp. YH01018 | reverse complement strand
GTTCTTCATAATCTCTTAATGATCTTCTTACTGGTTCGTCACCAGCAAGCTAGGTCGGCTATATTACACTAGATATTCTCAGTGTCAATCAGTAATTCAAATTATTTTAAACTTTCTTTCTAAAACCAAATCTCAACACTTCGTGCTAAGTTGCTGTTTTATCAGAAGTTTTAATCTTCATCACCGCCGATGGATGTGCATTCTACACCATTCCAAACCCAATGCAACTCCTTTTTTTAAATAACTCAACAAAAATATCACGACTGTTTACTTATTATACAAAATAGAAGTTTTTTATTATTTTTTGCACGCAAACGGGACAGGATTAGCTAGTTCATCACGCATTTTTTCCTGTTTATTTTTTTCTTGCCAGCTCAGTGAGCGGCAATCGATATATTCACAATAGCCACTTTCACCTGTTTCTTCATGATGATTAATTCTGACTTGATATTTAAAACTACCCACATAACCTGCCGCCAAACCAAATTTAAAATCTCCGCGGCTTTGTGCCTGTACGGAAATGCAGGTGCCATCTTTATCTTCATAAGCCCATTCAAACTCACGTGGCAAATACATGCTTTGCCCATTCGGTGTTTTTACTTTGGGATAAACCCGATGTACTTTAAAACGTACGTTCTGGTCAAACATTTGCGAGATGCCTGTTTTTCCATCTCGTAAATATAGGCGTGACTGTAAAATACCGTTGAAAGAATCTCGAATCTGAGCCAAAAGCAGTTGACGCTGATTTTCCAGATTTATAACTTGATAGGTAAAAAATGCCAAAGGCAAATAAGGGAAATTAATGGAACGAGCATATTCAAAACAGCCCATCTGCTGAATTTCAAACTTTTGTTCCTTATAAGTCACCTGCCCTTCACATTGACACAGTAAAGACCAGTGATCTGCCAGTCCCATACACAACCGGGTAAAATAGGAAACAATATTGCTGGTGCAAATTGATAAATCAAAACTTAGTTCTTTATCTTTACGCTGTATTTGAAAATGAGGAAAACTGCCGCGAATTGTTTCCCGATCTAAAAACTGAAAATGCCCTTTGCTAAAACGACAGTCCTTCTCCACCGAGTAAGCATTCAATTGCCCTACCATATGCGAGCTAATACTGGCAATGGTAGTGGCAGTATCTAAAGCTGTGGTTTGAATGGCACTTTCATTGCGCAGCATTGCTGCATTCGGCTGGCCAATCAGACTAATGAAATTGAGGTAATGTAAGGGTGCGGGTAGACCAGGAATCATCAAACCTTGATGAATGATTTTATAGTGACCTTTTTGCGCATGATAGGCCAAGCGCAACTGAAATGGAGCCTGATTGAGTTGTTTGGAGCGATCAAATAAATCTTGAAACAACTGCATATCGTGCTCCTTTTTATTTTCAGTATAGCGTTCTCATTTTTATATGGCGGTATTTTTTCTCGCAAGGAAAGTGGTCACAAAACCTGACAGTGCATAGATAATGGAAATAACCAAAATCCCTACAGGAATATTATAAGTAATTGCAGCAAAGATAAACACTGCAATCGGTAACACAAAAAATGGTACTCGTTTGCGATCAAATGTTTTAAATGAATAGTATTTGATATTGGAAATCATCAACAAGCCGACTGAAATGATCGCAATCGCATTAAAGATCTGAATACCCAATTCACGTATATCAAAAATTTGCGGGAAATCTTGTGCGACCCAGACCAGGGTAATAATGATCACCGCCGCCAACGGACTTGCCACACCAATAAAATAGCGTTTATCTACCACACCAATTTGCACGTTGAAGCGTGCCAGACGGAAAGCTGCACAAGCGGTATACACAAAACAGGCAGCAAGTCCAATGCGCCCCAAATCATGCAGACTCCAGCTATACATTAAAATAGCCGGCGCCACGCCGAAAGCAAGCAAGTCAGACAAGGAGTCGAACTGTTCACCAAACGGGCTTTGAGCACCAATCGCACGTGCTACCCGACCGTCCAATCCATCGAATAATGCCGCCAGAAAAATAGCATAAATGGCTTGAGTGAAATCTCCATTCATGCTGGCAATAATGGAATAAAAGCCCGATAGCAAAGCGGCTGTTGTAATCAGATTCGGCCACAGATAGATGCCACGACGTTTCACCTTTTGTCCCTCGTGGGTATGCTCTTCTTCTTCCACTTCAAAGGTGATGCCATCAAAACCATGCTCATCACGTGGAGAAGATTCACTTTCAGGTTTGTTTATACTTGTCATTCTTTGTCGATCCTAAATGTAACCGTATCTTTTTCAACGTATCTCTTATTCACCAACCAACCAGCGAACCGCGGCGTGCCCACCATTTTCACTCATACGTAAATGCGGGAACAACCATTGTAAAGCCTCATCCGCATCTTCAGAAAATTTCCATGGCGGATTAATCACCAGCAAACCACAACCATTCAGACCCACTGGCGTATCATCCGGCCATACACAAACTTCACATACCAATTGACGACGAATACCGGTTTTGATCATTTTCTTTTCAAAACGTTCAATCATGGCGCGATCTTTAATTGGATACCATACAGCAAAAATACCCGTAGGCCATTTTTTATACGCAGCAACCAACAATTCGACCAATTGTGGAAAATCTTTACGTTCCAATTCATAAGGTGGATCAATCATGACCAGACCGCGCTTTTCTTTAGGCGGAATCACCCCTAGTAAGCCTTCATAGGCATCACGTTCATGCAGGCCGGCACGGCGGTCACGAATATTAAAACGCAGCTGCTGGAAGACTTCAGGCTGCATTTCGAAAATAGTGGCTTTATCTATTTCACGCATGCCTTCCAGAGCAAACCAGGGTGAACCCGGATAGGCACCCTTACCTGAAACTTCACGCATATCTTGAACAACTTTAAGATATTGCTTTACGCCTTCAGGCGCATTGCGGGTGATTGAATCATCCAGCTTGATTAAACGGTGAATACCATTTAAAAACTCGCCTGATTTTTGCGCTGCAGACGTCGATAAATCGTATTTACCTGCCCCACCATGCGTATCGATATAGCGATAAGGTTTATCTTTGGCATTTAAACGTGTTAAAAGTTGCAGCAATAACACATGCTTCATGACATCGGCAAAGTTGCCTGCATGGAAATGGTGACGGTAATTCATGTTTCTTTAATTCCTGATATCAACCGCTATTTTAGCATGAAAAAATGTTTCGTTCCGCAGGATATCTTGCTCTAGAATACAACAGCATTTTTCTATCCTGTTGTGAGTATAGCTGTATGGATGCAATTCACCTTCCAAAGTCATGCAATGTTGATCAAATGATTGAAGATCTAGATCAGCAGGGCTTTAGCATTATTGATGATGTTTATCCTGAAGAATATATTCATGCCTTGGTTGAAGAATGTACTTCTCATTTAAATCAGTTTAGAGAAGCAGCTATTCAAAATGGGGTGATAAGCAAAATCCGTAGTGATCATATTTTATGGATTAATGAAGAGTTAGAAAAAGCCCAACAGCACATCAAAACCTTGCAAAATCTGGGAGAAGAACTGAACCGAGCCTTTTTTCTGGGCATTCGAGAAGTTGAAGCCCATTTTGCCTGTTATAACGCCGGTGAATTTTATGCCCTGCACCGTGACAACCCTCAAGGTAAAAATGGCCGTGTGATTTCTGCTGTGTATTATCTGCATGAAGACTGGCAAGCGGACTGGGGTGGTGAATTGCGTTTACAGGATAAAAATGATCAGTGGCACATTATCCCGCCAAAACCGAACCGCATTGCCCTATTCCAAAGTGATTTATTGCACGAAGTACTCAAAGCTAAGCATCAACGCCTGTCCATTACGGCATGGTTACGCAGCAGCAATTCCATTTGGTAATTCACACCGGAGGATGCTTTAAATCTGGAAAAACATCCTCATATAGGAATCATTGACAGATGAGGATGTAACCGATGCGGGAAAACAC
The DNA here is from genome assembly GCF_013420295.1 of Acinetobacter sp. YH01018. NCBI lineage: Bacteria > Pseudomonadati > Pseudomonadota > Gammaproteobacteria > Moraxellales > Moraxellaceae > Acinetobacter > Acinetobacter sp. YH01018. The sequence continues at coordinate 36,440 of NZ_VOYL01000024.1, read as the reverse complement.
CAAACAGATTATTCAACGTATTGGCGAAACTGATCAGTTGTATTTACAAGGGAATACGCCAAAACTTGCCTTAGAACGTGCTGAGTTACGCATGCAATTGGTGCTGCTGAGTAATTCACGTCAGGAACAGATTCATTTTCTGCAAGAAGCCGTGGTTCTACTTGAACAGGGCCGTATTGAATTTGAAGAAATGCCGTTAAGTTTATATATGAACTTATCCATGCATTTGGCCAAAGCCTATATGCTGTATTTCGAAATTACCAAGGAACAAAGATTTGCCTTGATTACCCAGCAAATCTTAAAACCCATCACTCACGACCAGTATGGGGACGTTTATTTTTTCCTGGCCTATGCTTCTGCAGCCAAGAGTGAAACTGCCTTAGCGCGACATTGGCTCACCAAATACAGTAAAACTGCCGATTTTGACTTGATTTTGGTACAAGAGCATCCAGCCTTTCACCCATTCCGTGAGCATGACTGGTTTGTGCATTTAGTCAAAAGCAAAGTTCATTAATTGCAGATTTAACGATAAAAAACGCCTGCAATGAGGCGTTTTTTTATGATCTGTTCTGCTTAAAAGTTCCTTCTTCTCAGCAGGTTTTAAAGCTCACCTGTCTACAAAAAATCAGGCAGGTTGCAGTTTGGTGGCATTCATATGTAATTGCTGGTTCAGTTCATCAATCAACATGACCCACTCATCTGCATCTTCCACTAAATAGCGAATTAAAAACTCACGCTGGGATTTATTCCAGAAGGGAGCATCATGCAGATTTTGATGTGCAGGTAATTGATGAGTCCGTATAAAAAGCTCAATAGCTGCAGGGCTAGAAGCCAGCCCAAGTTGTTCAAATAACATTTTAAAGGATGGGTTATTATTCATAAGCATGGCACACTCCTTATCAACCAAACTGTCATTTATTATTTAATTAACTTATAAAATATTCATAAAAAAACCTAGTCATAAAACTAGGTTTGTTGTTTCAATTTGTGTTCACTGATGGGTTGAGGTTGAAAGCCGGTCTTCGGTATGCAATTGTTCATTTAAGATATCCACCACCATGGCCCATTCATCATCCTTTTTCCAATGGCTGATCAGAAAATCATGCTGTGCCTGTGTCCAGAATGGAGCGTGATGCAAAGGGATATCCATCGTCAATTGATGGCTTTCTATAAACCGGTCTATCGCCTCTTGGCTCGCGTCTAGTCCCAACTGCTCAAATAAAAGCTCCAATGTAGGTTGTTGATCAAACATCTCATTCTCCTTAAACCTTTATTGTTAGCTTTTAAATTAGACGCAAACCCTGACACATTCAGTTGTCACTGCATCACAGCGTGTTATTTTTTGTTCAAAACCAAATTTCAGGCATAAAAAAGCACCCCAAATGGGGTGCTTTTCAATTTAATCTAAAAGATTAAATTATTTAACCATGTCAGCAATTGCTGCACGTTCTTCTTCTAACTCGTTAAGAGTGAAGTTGATACGCTCACGGCTGAATTCGTCGATTTCAAGACCTTGAACGATCTTGTATTCGCCATTTTCACAAGTTACAGGGAAACCGAACATTACGCCTTCAGGGATACCGTAAGAACCGTCAGAAGGAATACCCATAGTTACCCATTCGCCGTTTGTGCCAAGAGCCCAATCGCGCATATGGTCGATTGCAGCGTTTGCAGCAGAAGCTGCAGAAGACAGACCACGTGCTTCGATGATTGCAGCACCACGTTTACCAACAGTTGGAAGGAACACGTCTTTGTTCCAAGCAGCATCGTTGATTTTGTCTTTTAAGCTTTCGCCGTTTACAGTTGCAAAACGGTAGTCAGCATACATTGTTGGAGAGTGGTTACCCCAAACAGTCATAGTTTTGATGTCAGAAACTGCAACGCCAGCTTTTTGAGCAAGTTGAGTCAACGCACGGTTGTGGTCAAGACGCAACATTGCTGTGAAGTTTTTCGCTGGAAGATCTGGAGCAGATTTCATTGCGATGTAAGCATTGGTGTTCGCAGGGTTACCTACAACAAGTACTTTAACGTCACGACTAGCAACTTCGTTTAATGCTTGACCTTGACCGATGAAGATTTCACCGTTCACTTTAAGAAGGTCAGCACGTTCCATACCTGGACCACGTGGACGCGAACCAACTAGAAGAGCGTAGTCAGCATCTTTGAATGCAACTTTAGGATCATCAGTACCGATCATGCCAGCCAATAATGGGAAAGCACAGTCGTCAAGTTCCATCATTACGCCTTTAAGCGCAGCTTGAGCTTTCTCAAAAGGAACTTCTAATAATTGAAGAATAACTGGTTGGTCTTTACCCAACATCTCACCGCTAGCGATACGGAATAATAGGCTGTAACCAATTTGACCAGCAGCGCCAGTAACGGCAACGCGAACAGGTTGCTTCATGTAATTATCTCCAATTGAGAGGATCGTCATAATAATTAAATAGCTGTTCTATTTAATCTTAATAATCATAAACGGCAAAGATTGTACTCCAATACTTTGACAGATGCATTTAAAAGAGAATGGATTTCAACAAAAGTATGATAGGAAATATAAATAAAATATATAAAAAAGCTTAGTAAGAACCTTTTATGGTAAATAAATTTGGACAGGTATTTTCTACTTCTGCTGAACAGCGCTTGTACTGTCCATTATTTTTGTAGCAAAGTTTCACTTCGGTCAGAATGGTATTTCCCTGGAAAGTCGAACAGCTAAATCTAATAGCATTGGCAGGTAAACTTGGATTCAAACGCAGAAACTGCAATCGAAGATTGGTCTGATGCATGGCTCGCGTCTCAGGACTGGTTAATTCCTTCGGAATTTTGAGACGTTCAGCATAATTAATGATAGTACGGAAATATTGACTTGAGTTCATCTGTACACATCCGCCAATTCCACGCCAAAGTTGCATGCGGGCATTTTCATCGGGCATGACTCGTGCCACGACTTTCGCCTGCAAGGGAGATAAAGCCGCAGAGGATGTGGTCCTGCACTCGGTTTCCGAAGTTTCCGGATACAAACCGGAAATATTCAGCGAATAGCCTTCCAGACATTTGCGCTGTTTTGATTTTTGGGCATCAAACATGCATACCGCAGGGGTCATTTGTACCACCATGACATAACCCTGCAAAGGGGCTGCAAAAGTTTGAGGTGCAAACAGCCCTAGTCCAGCACTGCTCAGCGCGAACAGCACCCATCTTAGTAAAACTGAAGTTCGCCCAGAAAATATCATCAACAAGTCAGACCTATCAATAAAACTAAAAATTAAGGATTATTTCTTAATGGAATTATATTCATCCGTTTTTCAATCGACTGCGCTCCTTGTCCAAGCAATACTCCATAATGGGTGGCGTTGGTCATGACATGTTTTACATAATCACGTGTTTCGGTTAAGGGAATGGTTTCAGTATATTGATCAGCGGCTATCTGCTGGGCATCCGGTTGCCAGCGACGTGCACGGTTTGGACCAGCATTATAGCCAGCCGTTGCCAGCACAGGATTATTGCTGAGCTGGCTCTGAATCATCGACAAATAAAAAGTGCCATAACGAATATTGGTATTCATGTCGGTTAAAGCTGCCGGATTATAAGTTTCGCCCATTTGCCGGGCCACCAGTTTCGCCGTATCCGGCATAATTTGCATTAACCCTCCTGCACCCACATGTGAACGTGCCTGTGAAACAAAACGACTTTCCTGACGCATCAAACCATAGGCCCATGCAGGATCGATTCCGGCATTTCGACTATGGCTGACCACATAACTTTGATGTGGCATGGCATAACGATAGGAATAATTGTGCTTGGATTCAGTACGGTCAGCCGCGTAAATGGCACGGTCGTACCAACCTATATCCGTCGCACGTTTTGCAGCTGCCAGCAGTAAGCCATCATCATGTTTTAAATATGCCTGACGCACTGCCCAGTTCCATTCACGATTCACATAACTATCCGGTGCGTTGACACGGCGTAAAGCAAAAGCACGGTTAAAATGAATATTTTGGCTTAAACGCTGCACATCACTATTTGAAGGTTGAACATTACCGGGAATATTATTGTAACTCTGCCCCAACTTATCTCTGGCCAGCAGATTATGGTAATCATCTCCCTGTGCCAATTTTTTGAAAATTTCTTGTGCCACACGTTTAGAGTGAGCATCACCACGCTGCTCTGAAGCCCGTGCCAACCAGTACTGCCAACGATCTTCCTGCTTTTGGGTTACGCCCATCGCATCAATGGCCCGAATCAGGCTTTCCCATGCACTAAAACGAATGGCTTGACGAGCATAAATTTCCGCTTCTTCTGCACTAAAGGGCAAACCGTAACTGGCATCCAGATAATTCAGTACTTCACGGTTAAAATTGTTTTTCATCACCGTGGTTCCGCCAATATAGCCCACAGTACGATAGAGCGCTTTTTGTACTTGTAGCGGTGTCCCTTCTGCTGCATTTTTGACGGAAGCCATTGCAGTATTTAAGTCGCTATCGGCCAGACGTCCCAGGGCATAAATCAAATAAGCCTGATCTGCACTGGTGGCTTTAGGCGCAGACCATAAATAATTTAAAGGATTGGCCTGAATTTGATTGAGCTGTGCAAGTGACAGGCTCAGCCCCAGCGTTTGTGCCGTAGCCAAGGCCAAGCCCGACTGGCCTGCGCGAAGCTGTCCCCACAAGCGTTGCTGCCTGTCCTGCTCGGTCATTAGGGGACTCGACAGCATCATACGTCCCAAACCGGTACAGGATTCAGGTTGTGAGTTGGTAGCAAGCCAGACATCTTTATATTCAGCAAAAACCAGGGGATCACCCGATTTGGCACGAACCTGCGCAACCGCACAGTTTTCCGCCTGATCCGGATTGGTCACATACTGCAAAATAGGCTGCGCAGTCGCAAAATCTGCCTGCTTGACTTTTTCTTCGACATAATCGGCAGCCAGTTTTTCCGCCATGGCCGATTGCGGATAACGCTGAGCAAAATTGATAATTTGGCTGGCAGGCTGATTGGCCAGATTGCTATTCAATAACCAGTATTCCGGATAATAGCCCAGCACATCGTTCTGCATCGATGCCTGATATTGTTGTAATAAATCTAAATTTGAAGAATTGGCAGCACGCAAAGCATCATTAAACTGTTCATCAGCTGCATAAGAAATCGAAATAAAACCGGTAGATGCCAAAGCCAAAGCAAGCACTTTATAATAATTTTTATTGATTACCCGATTAAACATATGCCCGCCTTCTGTCATTTAATATTGCCTTGGTCGCACCTAATCATTTTTGAATAGTTTAATTATTATTACACTACTCTACTGTTCTGTTATGTAACCTTATGATTAGACAATATTAATTTTCAATCATTTTTACTTCACAAATCAATATTTTTGCAGCTTTATTTAGAGCTATAAGTTTGGCTTCGATTCCTGCTAAAATATGCGCCTTTCTTGTATTCAAATTGCATTTTTTCAAGATGACAGTCAGCCTCTTTCTTCCTCTTCAATACCATTAGGCATTGAAAGGAAAAAGAAATATCGCTCGCTGAGTGAGCTTGATACAGTCAGTCTTGAATTGCGATTTCACCGATTTATCCTTTAGGAGCCTACATGACGGTTCAAACCTTCATTCCAAATAGTGCCCAAGCTGCTTCAGAAAACACTGTTACCCAGCCACAGCACACCCCAGCCGACGGTTCAGTGAAAAAACTGTATATCGAAACGCAAGGGTGTCAGATGAATGAGTATGACAGTCATCGTATGGCAGATCTTTTAGGCGACTCGCACGGTTATGTACTCACCACTGACCCAAATGATGCCGATATTCTGCTGATGAATACCTGTTCCATTCGTGAAAAGGCCCAGGAAAAAGTCTTTTCCGAACTAGGTCGCTGGCGCAAGCTGAAAGAAAAAAATCCTGATCTGGTGATTGGGGTCGGCGGTTGTGTCGCTTCTCAGGAAGGTGACAATATTCAGAAACGTGCACCGTATGTCGACATGGTGTTTGGTCCACAAACCTTGCACCGTTTACCGCAAATGCTGGATCAGCATAGTGAACAAATTGAAAAACCGAAGAAAGAAAAAATCAAGCTGGTGGATATTTCTTTCCCGGATATCGAAAAATTCGACTTTTTACCTGAACCGCGTGTTGAAGGCTATAAAGCGTTTGTTTCAATTATGGAAGGCTGTTCCAAATACTGTTCTTTCTGCGTAGTCCCTTATACCCGCGGCGAAGAAGTATCGCGTCCTTTAGATGACGTACTTGCAGAAATTGCCGGTCTGGCGGAAAAAGGGGTTCGTGAAATCAGCCTATTAGGTCAGAACGTGAATGGTTACCGCGGCGAAACTTTCGAAGGCAATATCTGCACCTTTGCCGACTTACTGCGTCTGGTGGCTGAAATTCCGGGGATTGGTCGTTTACGCTATACCACCTCACATCCGCTTGAATTTAATGATGACCTGATTCAATGCTACCGTGACTTGCCACAAATGGTTTCGCACCTGCACTTGCCGGTACAAAGCGGTTCCAACGATGTGCTGAAAGCGATGAAGCGTAACCACACCATTGACGTGTATATCGAAAAAATTAAAAAGCTACGTACCGTCCGTCCGGATATGCATTTATCTTCAGACTTTATTATTGGTTTCCCGGGTGAAACCGATGAGAACTTTGAAGAAACTTATCAATTCATCCAGGATTTAGATTTCGACCACTCTTATAGCTTCATTTATTCAAAACGTCCAGGTACACCCGCTTCAGAACTTGAAGACAACACCCCTGAAGATGTGAAAAAAGAACGGCTGGCCAAAGTTCAGCAATGGATTAAACGCTCAAGCATTGATAAAACTGATGCCATGCTCGGCACCATCCAGCGTGTGCTGATTGAAAAGGTTTCTGACAAAGATCCGAACCTGTTGATTGGTACAGCGGACAATACCCGTCTGGTCTCTTTCATTGGTGATCCGGCCTGGGTTGGGCGTTTTGCAGAGATTGAAATTACCGAAATTAAAACTTTAAATTTTGTTTACGGTGAGCTCTTGAATCTTGAGCCTGACGTGGCGTAATGTAAGGTGATCAGTAAGATCATTTTATAAGGAATTCTCTTGACTGCAGCGATCCGACGTACAGTAACTTTTCCTGGTATTTCAATGGAACGTTTAAAAGGCATGCTGGGTGCTTATAACGGTCATTTGAAACAAATCGAACAGCGTTTAGAGGTCAAAATTTCCCATCGAGGTGATGCTTTTTACATCGATGGTGAGATTGATGCAGTAGAGAGAGCCGAAAGCCTCTTGATGCGTCTACATGAAGAAACTGAAACCAGCCAGCAAGTCAGCGCGGATACTTTGCATCTGATGATTCAGGGCAGTCAGACGGATCGTGAATTGCAGGAAGACTTTTCTGACAATGAACATACTGGTCTCGATGCAGTGTGGTTGCAAACCCGCAAAGGCCGGATTAATCCACGCGGTGCCAATCAAAAGCGTTATGTACAGCGTATTTTGCAAAGCGACATCTCATTCGGGATTGGTCCTGCCGGTACCGGTAAAACCTATCTTGCCGTGGCTGCTGCGGTAGATATGCTGGAACGTAATGAAATCCAGCGCATCCTGCTGGTTCGTCCTGCGGTTGAAGCCGGGGAAAAACTCGGTTTCTTGCCGGGGGATTTAAGCCAGAAAATCGATCCTTATTTGCGCCCGCTTTACGATGCCCTGTATGAAATGCTGGGCTTTGAAAAAGTCGCCAAACTGATTGAACGTCAGGTGATTGAAGTTGCGCCCCTCGCCTATATGCGTGGCCGTACCCTCAACCATTCTTTCGTGATTTTGGATGAAGCACAAAACACGACGCCAGAACAGATGAAAATGTTCCTGACTCGTTTAGGCTTTGGTTCACGTGCGGTCATTACCGGTGACATCACTCAGGTCGATTTACCTCGCGGTCAGCAATCTGGTTTAGCCCATGCTTTACGTGTACTGGAACCTGTAACCGAAATTCATATCACCCGTTTCCATTCCCGTGACGTAGTTCGTCACCGGCTGGTACAGAAAATTGTCGAAGCTTATGAAGGATGGGACAGTGAACAACACCGTCTTAGTGCTGAAGCACGGGCAGAACGTAAAGCGCGTCAGGAAGCATTGATTGCTGAAAATGATGCTGCTGCCGATGCTCAGGACTAAGATACTTTAAGGATTCATTTTGAAACTTAACCTATCATTGCAACAAGACTACCAGTCACCTGAACTGGTATTAAAACGCGCTTATATTAAAAAGGTCATTGAAACTACACTTCGTTTTATCAATGTCGATCAGGACTGTGAAATCGGGATTGCCTGTGTAGACAATGATGAAAGCCATAAGCTGAATCTGGAGTATCGTCAAAAAGACAAGCCGACCAATGTGCTGTCTTTCCCGAGCGATGTGCCAGAAGAAGTGCTGGCAATGCTGGATGCCCTACCCATTGGTGACCTGGTGATTTGTATTCCTGTGGTTTTACAAGAGGCCATTGATCAGAACAAAACACCGATTGAGCATTTCACTCATATGCTGGTGCATGGCACATTACACTTAATGGGCTATGACCATGAAACCTCAGATGAAGATGCTGAAGAAATGGAAGCATTGGAAATTGAAATTCTGGCGAAGTTAGGTTTTGAAAATCCCTATACTGAACAACAGTAGGTTCTAGCAGCATTCCCATTTATTAAACCCGATTAATTTCGATTAGTCGGGTTTTATTTATGCCAAATAAGCATAAAATCTTAAAATATCTCCCCTGCTAAATGCTGGAAAAAATGATGAACAGAATTCTTTTCCGACTTTGCCTGATTTCAGCGTTATTTCCTGCATCCCAATTGTATGCCAATGTTGAATCTGTATGTAAGGAAGTAAGGTTCCAGCCAGCAGATAATGCCTGGGTAGGCCATTATTATCTGGAAGGCGTGATGGAAGTCGGCTCTGAGCTTTTACTGCAACCGGACGGCAAGTTTAAATGGTATCTGGCTGTAGGTGCCTTAGACCAATATGCAGAAGGAACCTGGTGGAAAAATGGGACATGTATTGGCTTGAAAGCTGCACCCCAATACCGCCAATATTTAGAAATCTTCCCGACCCGCCTAGATCTTTCAGAACAGGACTTAAACGTGACATGGCCGGATGGGCGTCAAAAGGGGCACTATGTATTAGCATCACCTTAAAAACATAATCAAAATAAATACTTGTCAAACTTTTAAAAGCAGATCAAGGCCATTCAATCAATGCACCTCAAACTCAGCTTCAGCCGGGTCAAACCGCCAGGTACGCACAATGCGAAGCTCGGAAATATCTTTCATCCCTTTATCAAAACCACCGAATGGAGCAGCTTTACGCACTGAGGTCTTGGCCGCTTCATCAAGTAAACCATGACCTGAACTTTCAATCAGGCGAATGGCACGAATTCCGCCACTTTTATTTAAGATGACCATTAAACGCACCTCTCCTGCGAGGCGTTGCACTTTGGCTGCATCGGGATAATAGCGGTTACCGTAAAATTCTACTTTCTCACGGAATTTTTCCAAATAAGCGGCAGAAATATCCTGCTTGGCCTGTATACCATCTACGGTTTTAATTTTTTGCTGACGGCTAAAGTTTTGCTGACGTTGCAAATATTGTGCTTCCAGACTTGCCACCATCGCGGCCTTGGCCTGAAACTGGCTATTCAGCTCCTGCATGGCTTTTTTACGCTGGTTCTGTTCTGCTTCTTTCTTCCAGCTTAAGGTGGTCATCAGCACTTTTTCTTCAAAGCTGAGTTCGCGTTTCTGTTGTAAACGCTCCAGAGTTTCCTGTTGCTGTTCACCGGTCGTTTGCTCAGTCATCGCTGCCGGCATATCGCTCGACATACGGTGTGCTTCACGAAAAGTTCCAGAACCTTGCTGATCTGCCTGTGCCAGAAAATCCGCATGTTCCACCTTGTCCTCACTCGGACGTAATGTGACGGCGATCTCTTTGACTGCCGCATCACTTTCTTTCGGCATGGCAAACTGCAAAGTCAAAATAATCAAATGCAAAGCAACAGCTACAATCACTGCGCTTGTGAAAATTGGATCTTTCCACCATGCATGCATTAAAGGTGCGAAACTGATTTTCTTAAGCATCACATTAAACCGACAAAATGTCTGGTCCCCAAACTGCATAAAAGCAGTATAAAATAAACACAGCGTCTAGTTTTGAATGAAGAAACGAGAACTCAGTCAATAAGCACGCTGTAGACAATTAAAATCATGAAAATGGTGCAATTAATTTTGTTAAACTGCAAGGTGGAATATCTGTATTTTTAATACTTTCGACAGAATCTATCGAAGTTTAAGAAGATTAACTCGCTGGGATGCCTTATTATGCAAACGCTACTATCCAATATCTCTAAACGTATACGCCAGGTGTATGAAAAGGCTGAAGGGTTTATTGAAGATGAGCGTGAATTCCCCCTTTCTCAAGTTTTTTTAAATGCAACTTTTCAGCGTTTTGTTACTGACAATGTTGCCATGCTGAAAGATCTGCATGCCGACTTGCATGAAGACTGGCTACGCTTATATGCAACGCTTGATGTGAAGGGTTTATACATTACCCTTTCAGTCGATTTGAAACTGGTACAGATGGAACTGAATAAAGATACCCAACTGATTGTGTTTGAACAGATTAGTGACACCCAAGTCATTGAAGCCAAATTCAAAAATATCTTCCAAAAGCTTGCTGTAAAATTTGCTTTATTTTTCTATCAAAAAGTACTCAATCAAGACCCTCTGGGCATGATTCTTGAAAAGTTGAATGTCATTAAAGTAAAAGATGACTTATTGCATCTGGATTTAAACCGATGGTTAGGCAAAAAGCGTTCTATCATTGATACCTTAGCAAAAGTGCATGTCAACCATGCGGTTTTGCGTGAAGCTGAACTGGTGGTCATAGGCAATGTCAACCTGACTGCATTATTCAGAAAAATGTCCGAAGAGCCGATGGAGGTCTGGGAGATTGCGGAAGAATACCAGGACAGCAAAGTCAGTCCGGTTAAGCAAAAATAAATTAGATGATGATTACTGATTAAAAATCTATATTTTTTAGGGAAAAACTACATAAAGATACAGATCGAACAAAATTTCAGATTTTATCTTCATAATCAAAGCGCATAATACCGCTTAAAGACAAGTTTTACATTTTATTCCAAATTCAGAGGAACAATTTACTGATGGCTCACCCTGTATTGAAAATAATTGCGTTGACATCTGGATTAAGCACTACTCTGTTGTTTGCTGGTTTCTCAAGCCAAACCTTCGCCATGAGTCCATTCCAGGCAAGTTATCAATTTAGCTATAATGGCAAAAATCTGGGTTCTGCTACCCGTACATTAAGCAAGTCGGGAAATAACTGGACTTATATTTTTGCTGCAAAAGCTGCTGGCTTGGCTTCTGCAACAGAAACCAGTTATTTTGGCTTTAATAATGGCCAAATTATTTCCCATACTTTCAGCCGTAGCAGTAAAGTACTCATTCATAATAATACAATGAGTATCAAGTTTAATCCCACAGCTAAAACCATTAATACCAAGAAGGATGACACAGCACGTTCATTTGCCTGGAAAGCTGGTACGCTGGATGAACTGAATGCTGAATTACAACTGCGTGAAGACTTAAAATCATCCGGGCTGAGATCAAGTTATGCGATTGTCGATGCCAAAGAAGTGGAATCACGTCGTTTTGTCAAACAGGGTATGGAAAAGGTAAAAACGTCTTATGGCACTTTCGACACCATTAAAGTAGTGCTCAAACACAGCAAGCCAAATCGCGATACCATTTTTTGGTTAGCACCTAAACTGGACTACACACCCGTGAAAGTAACCCATCAAGATGGCAAAACTTCCTATGGTTTATTATTAACAGGTTATAAAGGCCCAACGAGTTAATTGATTTGAGCAATTTCGCTTGCATTTTTCGAGAGCCTTTTTAAAATACGCTTTTGCTTGAAAAAGCATCTGCCCTTAGAGGAATTCTCCCGTGCACGCACTAGAACAGAAAATCTTAAGTGAAGGTATCGTTCTATCTGATCAAGTTCTGAAAGTTGATGCTTTCTTAAATCATCAAATCGACCCTGTATTAATGCAGCAAATTGGCAAAGAATTTGCTGCACGGTTTAAAGATGCAGGGATCACGAAAATTATCACCATTGAAGCTTCTGGTATTGCTCCAGCAGTCATGGCCGGTTTAGAACTTGGTGTGCCTGTGATCTTTGCACGTAAATATCAGTCTTTAACCTTAAAAGATGATTTATACCGTTCCAAAGTGTTCTCGTTCACTAAACAAATTGAAAGTACCATTGCCATTTCCAACAAGCACATCAACTCTAGCGATAAAGCTTTAGTGATTGATGACTTCCTGGCAAATGGTCAGGCTGCTTTAGGTCTTGCCGATTTAATTCATCAAGCAAATGCAGAAGTTGTGGGTATTGGCATTGTAATTGAAAAATCTTTCCAGCCAGGGCGCCAATTGTTACTTGATAAAGGTTACCGTGTTGAATCTTTGGCACGTGTTAAATCTTTAGAAAATGGTACTGTTGAATTTGTCCGTGACTAGAATTTCAACTGAATTTAAAAAGAACGCTCAGGCGTTCTTTTTTATAGGTGTTTGTTTTTAGAATGCATATTTTATGTGAAACAACTATCCAGAATAATGTTAACAAAATCGGTGCTTACTCACCTGCTCCATGTGAATTCAGCTTGCTGGCCCCTGCTGCAAAATGAGATACAAGAAAAAAATAAATTCGTTGCACTTTTTTTGTCCAATAATTCGAATCAACTCTAGTCAATAGCGTGGTTTTACATCTCATAACAACCGAACTTTCACACCAAATAGGACTTGTTAAAGATTAATTTAACTACAAAGCAATATTCACTGAACATTTTTTGCTCTAAAATAAAAAAGTCTAACTATCCGCAAATAGTTAGACCCTGGATCATATTGAACGGTGGATTTACTTTACGGTCACAGTAATGCTACCGGTGTTCACAGCACCAATAGCTGAAGTTTTGATACCATCAATATGATTCACTTTTCCATCTACATTTACAGATGCATCAATAGCTGCGGAATTAAAAGCTAAATTCGCTGCAGTGTAATTACTCAGAGTTTCAGAGAATTGGTCATAAGTATCCGTATTTAACGATGTACTAATGGAACTTTCAAACTCTGATGACCGTTCAGAACGCCATTCTTCCAAATTACGCGCCGCACTTCTTTCAGCATCCAGAGTTGATTCCAATGTTCCCGTATTCACAGCAGTCAGATTGCCTTGCTGCAAATTGATACTACCGGTGTTTACCGCACCAATTGCTGAAGTTTCTACTGCAATTTTGTCTCCCACATTATTCAGTGAGTTATACCGCCCATCTACATTGACCGTTGCATCAACAGTAGCGGTATTAATGGCAAGGTTAAGCGCAGTACCATTTGGCTGGGTATGTTGAGATAAAAGATTTAAGGCACCATTTAACCCAGTATCTACAGTGACCTCTTGAGCATTAGCCATGCCTGCACCGGACAAGAAGGCAACAGATAAAGCGATTGTTTTGATAGTCTTATTCATGGTTATTTTCCTTTTTTCTAATTTTGAAGTACTTCTCGCTAAGCACTTCTTTTTTATAATGGGAGCGAGCCCATTTTTATATATTTTTAATCACGCTGCGTACTTGACCAGTAGTTTTCGACCACTTCCGGATTAACATCCCACAGCATCGAAGTCTTTTCATTGTCTTTTTCTTCATTCATTTTTTTTAAAAAAGATGAAGGCTTTTTCATACTGATATATTTAATCAAATCCTGTTTGCTCGGTTCAGACTCACCTTCAGGATTTTCAATCAACTCAGACTCTTTTTTCTTGGGTGGCTGTGTATCCTTGTTGGGTGAGTTCGTCGATTTATTTTTCTCATTCGGTGAACTGGTTTTATGTGAGGATGATTCCAGAACAGTACTCGGTACGTTTGCGGTACTTTGCTGCTGACTCTGCTTATACTTATACAGCGCAACCGAACTTCGGGTTAAACTCAATTGGCCAAATTCAGGTGGTATTTGCGCGCGGCAACTTTCAAAGGTTGCAGGCGGAATCACCTGACTAAGCAACTCAAAAGTAGCCAGATTCAGCATTTGGCGTAAGGCAAAGTTAGTTGCCTCGCGCTCCCCCTTGCCCAACTGAATATTCAATAAAGTATGCCCGGCAAACCTGCCTGCACTCAGACCATAATCCTGCGCAGCAATCTGTTTTTGCAGCGAAACATTAGCTACCACCTTACTGCTGCGGGTATCAGTCAGGGATAAATCCAGCCCGACCATAATGCGGGTTTGACTATAATTCGGCCCGACTCCACCAATCTGCATATCCACACCGCCCCCTGGAATAAAATCCAGACTGTTGATGCTGCCAGTGACATAATAATCGGATGCCTGGATTTGCCGTGGGTCGCGAATGCCCCACTTGGCTTCGCTTTCGATAATTCTCGGATCACGCCGGTTCAATAAACTGACCCCAGCCTGAAACAGGGCGGACTGCACCATATCTCCCGCACCTTGGGTCACCATTTTGCCACTGCCGCCATTGGTCACTACATCTTTACCGGTCTGGTCCAGAATCGCTCCAACGGAAAAGCTGACATCACTGCGCAGTTGCCCTTTCAGGCAGGATAAAGCCATATCAAAAGGGGTGAAAATATCGGTAATTGGAGGTCCCTGTACCAGGCTGACCGGTTTCTTGTTTGAGACCGCCATACCCGTGCACCCGCTCATCAGCTGGCTTAAAAGGATCAACACAGTCACAGAAGATATTTTTCTTCTATTTAACGGAAAATTCAGCATAGTGAGCCCCCCCCCGGTTGGGTGCTTAAGTTGGGGCATTGCTGATTATTTTGAGTGGTCGTGGAATTTAAGGTGCCTTCATTCGAAGTATCATTCGAAATGTCCACGCCGTTATTTGAACCATTGATATTCACATTGCTCGTAGCTGAATTCACCGTACCGATAGAGCTGGTCGAGGTGCTATTTATAGTGGTCTTTCCCAAGCCAGAATAATAATCGGAATCCTTGAGCTCGATCAGATTGGCCTGCACCAGATTTTCACTGGAACGAGTACTTGACGATTTCCAGCGCTGGCTCCATTCATCCGATGTGGCATAAGCATTGCCCAAAATACAGCAACAAAATAAACTCACATTGATCACTGATATTTTCATAATCATTACCCGTCCTTCGTTCCAGGATGTTTATTTATTTTCTATTTATTAAGGTTTAATTTATATTAAAAATATTAAATCACATAAATAAAACAAAAGGCAAAATTTATCAGGTTTTACATATCTTAGGTTTAAGATAACAAACTATCTTGTTGTTATAATTATTGATTTATTAATTGTTGTTTATTTTTGAATTGTAAGAAATCATTATGTAATAAATCTTTAAAATTAAAATTTACATCAAAAATTTAATAAAATTAATATTTTTTTTATATAAAAAATCATCCTGATTTCATAAGCGAATATTCACCTTGTCAAAACAGTTCAGCTTTAGGGAGTTGTAAAATTTGACTTTATTAGAATGCTCATTCAAATGTGATGAACATCTATTATTTATGAAAATACAATTAACCAATCACAGTTAAGCGTATTTATAAAGTAATTTCAGCAGTAAAGTTAATTTTTTAAAAGTATGAGTATCCGTTCAAAAAAAAACACTCTAACTTTAGCGATAAGGCTATTTGCAGCCCTATATCTACGACCACTTCAGTGTTTTGAGCATTTGCCATACTGGCACCGGTCAGGAAGGCGACGGGTAAGAAGATTGTTTTAACAGTCTTCTTATCCGTCGAAAAATCGAAGAATTAAACCAAAGACACATGGAATTAGGCTTGAAAAGAGGAGCCGTACAGTCTCAGCCTAGCCTGTTTTAAGTTGCAGTATATGCAAGATACAGTCATTTTCATGGCTGTATGATTGATGATTATTAAAAAATCAGCCATCACCAGATTCGATAAAGAATGAATGTTTTTACAACTCAGATAAACTGTTTCGACTTTATTTCAACTAGAATCAAGTTGGTATGAAATGCTCCTGACATCCAGTTGCAGAAGCGACATACTGTAGCAACATGTCATAAATATCAGCTGACCTTGAAACCTTCTCTATTTCCTATAGTTCAAGATCGGTCAATATAAATTGTTGATGGAAAAACTTATGCAATGTCCTAAATGTGGATCGACCAAAGTTGAAAAACGCGATCACGAAAAGAACTTAAAAACCATTGGTGGAATTTTAATGACCTCCGCCGGGGCAACAGCAGGAACGGTAGGTGGTGCTGCAACGGGAGCATCGACCGGTGCGGCGATTGGGGCAGTTGCCGGACCATTAGGCGTGATTTTCGGTGGCACAGTAGGAACATTTGTAGGTGCCATTGCTGTAGGTGTGACCGGTGGCGTATTAGGGAATATTTTCGGTAAAAAAGCCGGTGTCATTATCGATAAGAATGTGTTTCTGGATTATAAATGTTTGCAATGCAATCATAGATTTAAACAACCTGAATAAGCACTTAAACTTTAAATTGCAATAAAAAGACCCTTCATTTTTAGAAGGGTTTTTTATAGATACATACCTTACAAATAGAGTGAGTGAAACTCAAGTTCTTAATAAAAATCAGTTTTCCTGCAATTTTTTAACCACTTCGCCCAAGCGTTTACCCTGCTCTTCACACAAGACTTTTTCATCCTGGCTTAAACCCAAATCATGGCGCGGACCACTCACATGACTGGCACCATAGGGTGTTCCACCAGACTTGGTGTTGGATAATGCCGGGTTGGCATTCGGCAGGCCCATAATCATCATGCCATGATGAAACAGAGGTGGAAGCATAGTCAGCAATGTGCTTTCCTGTCCGCCGTGCATCGAACCAGAAGATGTAAAGACACAGGCCGGTTTTTGATGCAAAGCACCATTCAACCACAGACTGGTGGTCTGATCCCAGAAATACTTCATCTCGGAGGCCATATTGCCAAAGCGTGTCGGTGAACCCAAAGCCAGACCTGAACAATTGGCCAAATCATCCAGGGTACAATAAATATCCCCTTCCTCCGGAATACTCGGCTCAGCCTGTTTCACCACAGTGGATAGGTTGGGTACCGTACGAATTTTTACCGCCATACCTGCAGATTCAACACCATTGGCAATTAAATGTGCCATTTCTTTGGTTGAGCCATATTTGCTGTAATATAAAACCAGGACATAAGACTGCATAATTTTTATAAACGAAGCTAAAAGAGAAAACTATACGGTATTTTTCCCATTTTTTGGTTAAGCTTGGTATTGAAAATTCATAAAGATGACTAAAAAAATTGAGACTTCATCACGATGCTAAAAAAGTATTTAAAAAAACTTCCTTTTTATAATGAGACCTGGTTTCAGTTTGTTTTATTTGTCGTAAGACGTTTTGAAGCCGATCGTTGCCGTGATCAAGCGGCATCTTTGACTTATACCACGCTGTTTGCAGTGGTCCCCATGCTGACAGTTTTTCTGGTAATCATTTCTTCGATTAAAGCCCTGGAACCTGCAAGGCAGCAATTACAACAACTGATTTACAGTCATTTTTTACCCCGAACCACCATCGCCTTTGACAAAGCCTTTACTGCCTTTACCGATAAATCCAGCAACCTGACAGTGATTGGTATTTTATTTCTGTTCGTGACCACAGTCATGATGCTTTCCAGTATCGAGACCGTATTTAACCGGATTTGGCGAGTAAAAGAAACGCGAGGCGGGATTATCGGCTTTATGCGTTACTGGACCATTATTTCACTCGGCCCTATTCTGCTAGGCAGTGCTTTTGCGATTTCATCCACTGTAGCCTCATTAAATGTACTGAGTAATAATTTTGCCGGTTATGAGGTCGACGGTGAATTTATCTTGTGGGGCATTTCCTTTGTCCTGACCATTTTGGGCTTCTTTATTTTAAACTGGACCATTCCCAATCGCAGTGTTCCGATTAAAGCTGCCTTGATTGCCGGTACATTCAGCGCTGTAGTCTTTGAATTGCTGAAAAATTTGTTTGGCATCATCATGTCAAATTTCACCAGTTATGAAATTGTCTATGGCGCTTTTGCTGCCATTCCGATTTTCCTGTTATGGATTTTCCTGTCCTGGAACATTGTTTTGCTGGGGGTCGAAATCAGTTATGCCCTCACTGCGTTTAATTCAGGCAAAGAACCCAAACGCCATCCCGTGATTATGCTGCTAGATTTGATGGAGCTATTTTATAAAAAACAGCAAAGTGGTGAAAGCGTTTCTGATGAAGAAGCACTGGAAGTCTTGGGCCGTGATGAAATCGGACGCTGGCCGACGTATGTAGTGATGCTGGAAAAACAAAATCTGGTAAAACGTACCGATAATGATGAATACATTCTCGCGCGCAATCTGGCTCAGGTCGATTTTTGGAGTTTTTATAAACAGTTGCCCTACCCGCTTCCGCGTAGCAAAGATGTCGCCAATATTCGTCCGGATGATGAATGGATACAAAGACTTGGTCCAGCTCTGGTTGAATCTGATGATTATCTGGCTGCAAAACTTTCCATTCCGCTGTCGGCTATTTTTGAAAAGAAATAGCGTTAACTGACCTTGACGATGCCATAAAAAAGCCTTCACATATGAAGGCTTTTTTAATGACTACGTAGATGTATTAGCAGACAAAAATATCTGATCCAACCATGCAAACTGACCGCTATGTAAAAATCTAGAACTAAAAAAAGGCTGTATCAAACACACTGCTGTCCCATAATTTGAATTTTATTTCAGTATGAAATCAATATGATGATATTTTAAATTTAAGTATTTGATATATAATTATATTTAATTTTTCACAGCCTTATCTTTACTTTAAAAGTTGAAGTGACTTTGTGTAGGCTAAACCCTACTTTTGACAGACCAAAAGTAGGCAAAAGTTTTTATTCCCCATCACGACTTCCTGTCGTGATGGGGAATGTGTGGCATCCTTGCCACACACAAATCTAACACTGAGATTCAACTATGGGACAGCAGTGGTATCAAACAGCCTTTTTACTCAGCTTTTTCGCTTATTGAACAAAGGTTTTCCAGACAAAATCCTGACTTTGACCTTGCAACGTCATTTTCAGTTGATCGCCTGATTGCAATGCAGCCACACCCGCAGGTGTACCGGTCATTACCACATCACCCGGCTCTAAAGTAAACACCTGACTGATATCTGCAAGCAAGGTTGCAATATCAAAAATCAGCAACGAGGTATCGCCTTTTTGACGCAGCTCATCATTTACATGAAAAGTATAATGGACATCTTTCCAGTCTTTGACTTCAGCAACGTCCACCCAATCTGCCAAGACACATGAACCGTCAAAGGCTTTGGCACGTTCCCAAGGCTGACCTTTCTTTTTCAAGTCATCCTGTAAATCACGCAGGGTTAAATCCAGACCTAAAGTCACTGCACCGACAGCTTGCAAGGCTTTGGCAGGATCAGTTTCTGCTTTCAAAGTACGGTCAATCCGCAGGCTGAGTTCACATTCATAATGGCAATTGCCCCATGCCGGATTCCAGCTAATGCCTTGTTCCAAACTCACTAAACTGCTGGGCGGCTTGATGAATAAAACAGGACGATCAGGAATGGCATTGCCTAATTCTTTGGCATGGTCTGCATAGCTGCGACCGACACAGACAATTTTAGATGGACGTGTATTCATGATCTTCCTTTTTTATTGCACTTTTACTTTATTTCAAACTTACTTTTTAAATGTGTTTTCAAATACGGTTTGATCGGCCAATTGCTCGAAGGCACGTTTCGGTACAATCACCACGGTACGATTCTTCAATTCAATCATATAAGTCAGCTTGCCCACAGCAAAGTTTTGCACTTCGCTATAGTAAAAAATCTGTTTACGGCCATTGGCATAAATGTCGGCATGATCTTGAAACAACTCGATGCCCTGTTCACTTTTACCAAACTGATATTTCACAAATTGACGTTTGAACATCATCGGTAAAAACCAGTAACGCATAATCAATTGCAAAATTAAAAAGAAAGCGCCAAGCGCAACGTAATAGCGACCCACGCCATTAAAGCCGAGATAAAACCCCCAGATAATAATTCCAATACTCACCAATGGGGTAATAAAACGGGTAATCTGCTTTTTACCAAAAGTCGCCAGGGCAAAACCGTCTTGCGATTCTTCCAGGTTTAGGAAATAACGTACCGATACAGCAGGCTTGGTCTCTGACATAATTCATCATCAAATTATTCGAACAATTGTGCTAGATATTACACCAGATTGGGCGTTTTCCTTATTGTTTTTGCTCGCCTAAATTACATCAAACCGTAATGCAGAATATAAAATTTTAGCCGGATTAAGAGTGATCAATCTTCCATTCTATTTTAAGCTGCGTTCCGATCATCTCAACAGTCTAGAAAACCTGTTGGATGCTGTTAGTGGAGAGCCGACGCGAAATGTGTCTTATCACGACATGTTAGAACAATAGATAGCAATACCATAGTTAGCGGTATTAAAGATTAAATAACAGATGAAATAATTTTTTAATACATTTAATTTATTCTAGGCACAAAAAAACCGCAATTAAGCGGTTTTTTTCAATTTCACATCTGTCGATGTGATCAAGTTGGTGCGCTCAGAGAGATTCGAACTCCCGACCCCTTAGTTCGTAGCCAAGTGCTCTATCCAGCTGAGCTATGAGCGCGACGTCTTGATGTGGTGCATTATACGCGTTTTTAACATTCTGTTAAGTGCTTTTTCACAAATCTGCAATCAAATGAACAGTTATTGGGCAAAATTGGATTTTTCATCTATTTTTTAAACAAAATTTGTTTTTTGATGATTGCACAGATTGATTTGAAAATTGATTTGAAATAAGAAATCATCAATTTTATAAGCGTATTTTTATTTCAGGTTTACTTCAGATATCTGAAGTAAATATTGAAGATGAGATGCTTTTTAAAAACTTCCCAACTCATGGAAAAATTGACAAGATTAAGTTACACCAAATTTCAGACACAAAAAAACCGCAACATGTGCGGTTTCTTCCAGTTTTACATCTGTCGATGTGTTCAAGTTGGTGCGCTCAGAGAGATTCGAACTCCCGACCCCTTAGTTCGTAGCCAAGTGCTCTATCCAGCTGAGCTATGAGCGCGTACTTGAGTTGCCTTTCAGCATTCGTTACATTTACGTTTAACTTGATTGGTGCGCTCAGAGAGATTCGAACTCCCGACCCCTTAGTTCGTAGCCAAGTGCTCTATCCAGCTGAGCTATGAGCGCATTTCAAGTTATTCGTGGCGGTGAGAGAGGGATTCGAACCCTCGGTGGGCTTTAAGACCCACGCTCCCTTAGCAGGGGAGTACCTTCAGCCACTCGGCCACCTCACCGTAACGAGCCGCCATAATACAAATTAAACTTCATTTCTTCAAGTCAGATTTGAAAAAATTCTGATATTTTTAATCAATCATCTATTTTTTAAACAATTTACGACTTTGCTCTGCCCTTTTCTATCTGTTTTATGGCTGGTGACCGTGAAATATTCAGCCTTACCCCAAAATTTGAACTGAAAAACACATTATTGCAATCATTTACGTGCAGTCTGTTGCAGCATGACTTATGCTAATCCTATCTTCTGACATGAAGCCAAAGACATTATGAAAAATTGGGTCGATCCTGAAGCTAAAGCTGAAGCTGAACGCTATGAAAATCCTATTCCTAGCCGTATTCTGATTTCTGAAACGATTGAAAAATTACAAGCACCACAATCTCATGCAGATTTAGTAGAACATTTTGAAATTGCAGATCAAAAAAGTATTGATGCACTCAGTCATCGCCTGATCGCCATGGTTCGCGATGGCCAGTTGATGAAAGATGGATATAAGTTCCAGCTTGCCGCCAGCCAGCCGACGCATGAAGCCACCGTCTATATCAATTCCAAAGGTCTGGGTAGTGCCTCGATTGCCGATCATGAAGACCTTTTACTGCCTGAACGCGAGCTGCGTCTGGTCTTTAATGGCGACCGGGTCAAGGTCCGTCAAACCTCGGTCGACCGCAAAGGTAAGCCTTGGGGCTTTATTACCGAAGTGGTGCAACATCGGGTGAAACAGATTATTGGTAAAGTGGCCATTCACGATGGCGAATACTTTATTCAGCCGACCAATCCGAATGCCCATCAGCCGATTACCCTGGAAAAAGAACTGATTGAACATGCCCAGGTCAAAGTAGGTGATTCGGTTCGTGTGGCGATTGATGACTATCCAACCCGCGAAGAACTGGCGACCGGTCATATCGTTCAGTCTATGGCAGACAAGGCAGATACCGAAATCATTATTCCGCAAACCATTTTAGAATTTGGCTTGCCTTATGAATTCCCGGAAGAAGTGCTTCGCGATGCCGAACACTTTAAGGAACCTTCTGCACAAGACCGTGAAGGTCGTATCGATTTACGTGATTTGGCTCTGGTCACCATTGATGGTGAGGATGCACGCGACTTTGACGATGCCGTATATGCCGAAAAACGTCTAGGTGGCGGCTACCGTGTGGTCGTAGCCATCGCTGACGTAAGCCATTATGTCCGCAACGACAAACCGCTAGATGACGAAGCCAAAGAACGTGGCACTTCAGTCTATTTCCCGCATTTTGTCTTACCAATGTTGCCGGAAGCACTTTCCAATGGCTTGTGCTCGCTGAATCCGCATGTCGATCGTCTCTGTATGGTCTGTGATCTAAAACTGTCACGTGCCGGTCGCGTCACTGGTTTTGAATTCTATCCATCAGTCATGCATTCCAAAGCGCGTCTCACCTATACTCAGGTGGCACAGTATTTTGATGGCGACAGCAAAGCAGTTCCTGAAGATCGTGATGTACGCAAATCGCTGAATACCTTGTTCCAGCTGTATCAGATCCTGAAAGGTTTACGTGCAGAGCGTCATGCCATGGAATTCGAAACAGTCGAAACCTACATGACCTTTGATGAGTTAGGTGGCATTAATGAAATTCTGCCACGTACACGTAACGAAGCGCATAAGCTGATTGAAGAATGTATGTTATTGGCAAACGTCGCAGCCGCAGAATATGCCCTGGAAAATGACATTCCGATGTTATACCGTGTACATGAGCCACCTGAATTTTCACGCATCCAGAAAGTGCGTGAATATGTGAAATTGCTCGGCCTGCCTTTCCCGGAACAACCAACGCAAAAAGATTATCAGGCGGTGATTGAAGCCACCAAAGACCGTATTGATGCTCCAAGCATTCATGCGGTGCTGTTACGCTCGATGATGCAAGCCTATTACGGTGCAAATAATGCCGGGCATTTTGGTTTGGCGTATGAGGCCTATACCCATTTCACCTCTCCGATCCGCCGTTACCCGGACTTGTTATTGCACCGTGCCATCAAAGCCCATTTAAAACAAAAGCCTTTCCTGCTTTCCGGTGCCGCTCTGGATGATGCCGGAGAACATTTCTCTCAAACCGAACGCCGTGCCGATGAAGCTTCCCGTTCCGTCACCACCTGGTTGAAATGTCATTATATGAAGCAGCATTTAGCTGAAGAATTTGTCGGTGTGATCAGTGCAGTGGCTGAATTTGGCCTGTTTGTAACATTAAAAGACCTCTATGTTGATGGTATGATCCACGTCAGCCAACTGGGCGATGACTATTTTGTCTATGACCAGCCAAGCCAAAGCTTAATCGGTCAGGCACGTGGTCAAACCTTTAGTCTGGGCGATGAAGTCAAAATTAAGGTGGCTGCGGTAAATCTGGACGATCGCAAAATTGACTTTGAACTGTTGCAACAAATAACCCATGCCGGCCGTGCTATTCGTAGCCGCGCGCCACGTGTGGCCAAGACAACAACAGAAGAAGTATTTAGCCCGCGTGCGAAAGCCGTGGTCAGTGAAGATGGTGAACAACCGATTCGCAAGAAAAAGCCTAAAACCAAATCTGCTGCACCAGCTAAAAAGTCAGATAAAAAATCTTCAGCCAAATCGGATGCAAAAGCCAAAGACAAGCTGAAGAAAAAATCCAAACCGAAAAAGAAAAAGTCGAATGCGAAAGCTAAGCTAGACTAATTTTCTGATAAAAGCCCTACTTCGGTAGGGCTTTTTATTGAGTCTAATCTAGAAAGTATTTACCGACTGAAAAATAATAGCCCTTGATTTAACCTTCTCTAAGCCTTACATCTACTATTAACTTTATAAATGATATGGCGTATTAGAAATGACTTTAGAAAAGGCGACCTTGCCCGTTCCACAATTTGACCAGATTCAACTGGCTGATTTAAAACAACAGATTGAACAAGCAATTCAACAAGGACAAAGTTTTTTAAAAGATTTAACTGCAGTTCCAGAGAACGCTCAAGCACAGCTCAATGTTCTGGAACAGGTCGATACGCTGGAAAACAACATGAGCGAAGCTTGGGGTGTGCTATCACATCTCAATGCCGTGATGAATAACACAGAAACGCGTGAACTTTATCAATCCCTGCTTCCAGCATTAAGTGAATACTACACCCAGCTGGGTCAACATACGGTGCTCTATCAAAGCTATCAACATGTACATGACTCATCCGTATTTAGCACCCTCCCTGCAGCCCATCAAAGTGCCATTAAACTGGCACTGCGCGATTTCAAACTTTCAGGCGTGGCTTTAGAAGGTGAAGCGAAAAAACGCTATGCAGAAATTTCTGCACGTTTGTCACAGCTGTCATCTGACTTTTCTAACCATGTCCTCGATGCCACACAAATCTACTTCAAGCCTCTAACTGAAGAACAACTCAAAGGTTTACCACAAAGCAGCATCGATCTGCTCAAACAATATGGTCAGCAACGCGAACTTGATCAGTCAGTTGCGACATTGGACATTCCGGCTTATCTGGCCATCATGACCTATGCCGATGACCGTGGCTTACGTGAAGAGTTATACAAAGCCTATACCACACGTGCTTCCGACCTATCTGAGCATCCTGAATTTGACAATACCCAGGTGATGGAAGAAATCCTGAGTCTACGTCATGAAATGGCACAGTTATTAGGTTTCAACAACTATGCCGAGTTATCGCTGGCCAGCAAAATGGCGCCGGATGTCGAAACCGTAGATAAGTTCCTGGTCGACCTGGCTGAACATGCCCGAACACCTGCAAGTAAAGAAATTGCCGAATTAAAAACCATCGCCATTCAGGATGGCATTCTCGAATTACAGCCGTGGGATACAGGTTATTATTCGGAAAAACTGAAACAGCAACAGTTCAATTTATCGCAGGAATCACTGAAACCGTATTTCCCTGCACCCAAGATTTTGCAAGGCTTGTTCAGTATTGTAAATCGTCTTTACGGCATCAACATTGTGGAACGTGAAGCGCCCGTCTGGCATCCAGATGCACGCTATTTTGAACTGGAAGATCAAGGCAAGGTAGTCGGCGGTTTTTATTTCGATCTGTATGCACGTAGCGGCAAACGCGGTGGTGCCTGGATGAGTGGTTTCCGCTCGCGCATGCAAACCCGACAAGGCCTGCAAAAACCGATTTGCTACATGGTCTGCAACTTCACCCCTGCTGTAGGCGATCAACCTGCGCTGCTCACTCACGATGAAGTGAATACCCTGTTCCACGAATTTGGCCATGGGCTGCATCATCTATTGACCGAAGTCGACCATATTGCCGTGGCAGGTACACACGGCGTAGATTGGGATGCAGTCGAGCTACCAAGCCAGTTTATGGAGTTCTGGACCTGGGATACTGACAGCCTCGACCTGCTCAGCGAACACATCGAAACCCGGCAGCATTTGCCAGAAGATTTGCTTAAATCCTTGCTGGATGCCCGTTTCTTCCAGTCTGGTATGCAAACCTTGCGTCAAATCGAATTTGCCCTGTTTGACCTGTCGATTCACAAACACAGTTCTGCTTTAAATGCCGAACAGGTACAAGCGACGCTGGACGAAATTCGCCAAAAATATGCGGTCGCACCGACAGCCAGTTATAACCGTTTCCAGCATAGCTTTAGCCATATTTTTGCCGGAGGCTATGCTGCGGGTTA
The DNA here is from genome assembly GCF_013420295.1 of Acinetobacter sp. YH01018. Lineage (NCBI taxonomy): Bacteria > Pseudomonadati > Pseudomonadota > Gammaproteobacteria > Moraxellales > Moraxellaceae > Acinetobacter > Acinetobacter sp. YH01018. Next base: position 10,357 of record NZ_VOYL01000024.1, on the reverse strand, counting down.
TTACTCTTATAAGTGGGCCGAAGTTTTGGCCAGTGATGCCTTCGACCGTTTCGAAAAAGAAGGAATCTTTAATGTGCAGACCGGAAAAGAATTTCGTCAATTTATTCTAGCAGTTGGCGGAAAAGATACAGCACTTGACGCGTTTATCAATTTCCGCGGACGCGAGCCAAAAATAGATGCATTATTACGTCATCAAGGTTGGACGAAGCCCTCTAAAAACGCTTAAACTAACTGTCTAAGATTGTTCGGAAGGTTAGGATGATGACTATCAAACGTCGTTTCATTGCAGGTGCTAAATGTCCAAAATGTGAAGCACTGGATCGGGTTGTCATGCTAACTTCTGGCGACGATGAATGGATTGAATGTATTGACTGTGGCTATAGCGAAAACCGGCCAACACATGTCGAAGAACCACAAATGCCGGAACTGCCGGATGAGATTGGTGTCATTCAGTTCAAACCACGTCAGCCTAAATAAAAACAGGTTCAATATGACATTAGATCAAAGAAATAGCCCAAAACTTTTATTGGGCATTATGGGGGGATTGGTTGCAATCATTGCGCTTTTTTTAGCCTATCAATGGTTTTTTGCAACTTCAAACGAAACATTGCCTGAACATGAAGGAGCTAGTTTAACGGCTCCTGCAAAACCAGCTGAACCGCTTGCTCAAGCCGAGCAGAAAACCATTCAGCTGGTGGATGAAAAAATTCTGAAACAAGCTGTTCCAGAAAATGAATCACTCGCCAAAGAAGAAGTGGCTAAACTGGATGATATTCAAAGCCAGTTAAATGAACAGGAAACCATGCTAAAAGCCCAACACGCCGATGCAGATGAGCTGATTGCCCTGAAAGAAGAACAGATTAAATTACTCGAAGCTCAATTGGCTCAAAAACAATAATTTTATAGTTGAATATTCAGCTAAAATATCAGCACATGTTTTAGCTGATTTCTTTCATGTCCCTACCGACCAGCAATCGGAACCTGTTTACAGCACTTGCCTTACTGACCTGCTCTGCCTTTTTATTTTCTCTGATGGGCGTCTGTATTCGCTATGCCTCACACACGCTAGATAATCCCACTATTGTATTTTTTCGCAACTTTGTCGGCTTGTTTATTTTTCTGCCGTTTATTTACCGTAAAGGAATTGGATTTTTTAAAACCGAAAAAATCTGGATGCATAGCTGGCGTGCCGTGATCGGGCTGGTCGCCATGTATGGCTTCTTTTATGCGATTGCCCATTTAAAGCTGTCCAATGCCATGGTGTTTACCTATTCTTCCCCGATTTTTATTCCCCTGATTGCCTGGCTATTTCTGAAAGAAAAAATCACCAACGCCATGTTTCTTGCTGCAGCGATTGGTTTAATCGGTGTGATCTTTGTCGCCAAGCCGGATGCCGGCATGTTTAACCAGATGTCGATCATTGGACTAGGGGCAAGCTTCCTGGCTGCCATGGCATTTGTGACGGTTCGTGCGCTTACCAGTACCGAATCGCCAGAAAAAATCGTTTTTTATTTCTGTTTTATCGGCACCCTCATTTCCATGATTCCGATGTTCTGGCTATGGCGTCCCTATAGCTGGACTGAACTGGGTTTTCTGATTGGTGCGGGACTGCTGGCCAACATCAGCCAGATTTTCATGTCCAATGCCTATAAACTCGCACCTGCCGGACAAATTGGCCCGGTAAATTATATTGCCATTATTTTTGCCGGAATCTGGGGCTTTATATTCTGGCAAGAAATACCGGATTATTATAGTTTAATGGGTTTCGGACTCATTTTAACTGCCATTATCCTGTGTAGTCCCTTGGTGAAAAAACGTTCAATCTAATCATTCAGCCAGTTTTTCCAATCATAAAAAAAGCACCCGAAGGTGCTTTTTTTAGCATGATCAATTAATGATACCAACCGAACAGTTTAAAAATATACGGCGCATAGGTCACAATCAGTAAAGACGGGAACAGCACCATAATCGGTAGCAACCAACGTTCATAACGGTAATAAAACTTGGTGTATTTGACCTTTGCTTCCGCATCGGCAGCACGAACCTCATCATCACCTACCGACATTCGGGTCAGCAGATGATTCAGCGCCACAGGCGGAGAGACATAGCCCAATTCAAATGCAACCAGTACAATCATCCAGAAATGGATGGGATGAATACCATTTTCATAAGCTACCGGTGCAATGGTGGCAGCCACCAGAATGACCGCGCCAAACGGATCTGTCGTCATACCGACAATTGCCAGCAACAGTGCAATAAAGGCCAGTGAAATATAGATATTGCCAAGATGCGTTGGCAATAATTCAACCACTTCACTACGTTCAATCAGACCGCCTACACTTGCAGACAAAGCCATCAGGATAATCAGTGCACCAATATGTCCAACGGTTTCTGCTGAAGCAAACCACATGGAATGGGCAAAGCCGCGTGATTTTTCTCCCCCATGCGGTGTATGTTCGCGCATAAAGGTCGACTGTTTTTCATGTTCCAGGGTTAAAGCTGCATGACGGTCTGGTGGTGTCACAAAACGGTCACCCCACCATTTATCAAACATAATGTAAGCAATCAGGATTATCGGCAGAATCACCGGAGCAGTGAATTCATCCATTTGAGTATCCAGACCCATCGTATACATTAAAATGACAACAACAGTAATCACGATATAAGGAATCACCGGCACAATGGCTTTTAACATGCCCGGTACCGCCACTTTAGGCGAGTTCACACGGAAACGTGTTTCCGCAAGATAAAGTGATACCCCCAGGAAAATCAAAGCGGTCAACCAGAAGACATAAATACCATGATCAAACAGCTCATCTGAAGTTACATGTCGGCTATCGAGCATGGAAATCAGAATCACCAGCAAGCAGGGACGAATCACCACCCCCAGCGAGCCAGACATGGCGGAAACAGCCAGGGCATATTGACGGCGTGAACCCGAATTCCATACTTCCTTATAAATGATCGCACCTGCTGCCACAACAAAAATCCCGGAAGCACCGGTATAGGCCGTTGGAATCGCAGCGGCAATCAAAATCAGCCAGGTCAGGGTTTCAGGGGCCAAATTCCACGGACGTAAAATACCGAGGAATAAATCCATCACCCGAGTTTGGGTCAATAGCATACCCACCCAGATAAACAGTGCCAGGTTTAAGAAAATGCCAGAGAATTCCACCAGAATTCCGAGGTAAATCCCTTGCCCCATTGGATAATCCATGACAAAGGTAAAAACAATCCCGGTCACTAATGCCATGTAGGCATATAAAGGTACACTCAGTAAAGCCAGTCCCAGATTACCCTTAGCTTCCTGTTTAGCCATAGGTGGTTTAAAGAGTTGTAACAGACTGATCAGGGTTAAGCTAATAAATAGGAAAATCCACAACCAGTAAACCGTCAGTGTTTCATACGTGGAAGTCACGCCTGAGTTGATAATGGAATGGTATTGGCTGAGTACCGATGCTGTCAGCAGACCATTACCCAATGCCATAAACAGGGCATAAACACGATAATCCAGCTTGGTGGTTGGAGCACGTAAGCCAATATGATGAAACTTGACTGAAGCGGTGATTGCAGCAACCACAACCATCAACAATAAAATAATGACACGGTTTTCAGTACCAAATTTAAAAACACCAAAGAATGAGGTTTCCAGGGTACGGTAAGTTCTTATCGTTGGATGATCATCCATATATTGAATGGCTTTGTCATAGAATTGATACTTTTCCTGGCACTGTTGCTGCCCTGCCAGAACCGAAGCCCGTACATCTGCTTCCGATGTAGTCCCGAAAATATCAGCGAACTCATCATTGGCATTGGCTTTCATTTGTTTTTGTACTTGCGCATCAATATCCGGATGTAAGTCACAGCTTGGCTTGGTGGGTTCTGCACGTAAAAAAGAATATTGCATGCCAATATCTTCATTGCCATACAAACGTTCACCTACACGTAATAGCTGACCATGAATCATCTCACCAGTACCGATGATGAGTGTGAGTAAAAGTAGTAATAGAATGACAAAAGTCGAGATCCACTCTGTCCATATATAACGTAACAGACCTAATCCTGATCTGCTGTTTTCATCATTTTGCATGTGCATTCCTATTTTTTCTTTTAATCATTGCTACAACTTCAGCAATGCCACTTTCCTTTTCTGAATAGAAAACATCCTTTCTCTATTCAATCTATTTATTCTTATCAACAAATTTGCATTAACTCGATATCAATGAAAATGACAATATGTATTTTCTTTTCTGTTTTAAATGTCAATATTGCCACTATTCAACAAAATATTCCCATAAAACATAAGCCAAAGCGATGACGACTCCTCCAATCACCCCCAATAAATGTGCTTCAACCAGGACTGGACTACCAATCAGTTCCGCTGTACCGACACTGCCCACCGTATTTTCCCAAAGCAATTTCCCCAGAATCAGGCACAACACCAAGGCAGCAAAATTGCGCTCTTTTCTATACAACAGATGCACACAGGCAACGGTGACATACGCCCCGTGCAAGACTCCAGACAGACCGGCATAAGCTTCTATATCCGGAAAAAAATAATAAAAACACAGACTAATAAACGGCGGAAGTAATAAAAGTAAAGCAATGAAATGCCAGATTTTGACGCGTGGAAAGATGAAAGGTAAACAGGCAAAAGCCAGCATATTGAGCAGATAATGAATCCATCCCACATGTACCCAATGGGCAGTCCATAAACGCCAGAATTCTTTAAATAAATCAGCTTGCCAATAAATAAACGAGTCTGCAAAAACTTGAAGGCATGCCGAAAAAGACATTACAAATGCAATAAAAATAATCTTTTGCATCAGAAACGGGTTTTTCATTGGCATGCCCCCCAGTTTAGAAATAATGGATTAAAAATAAAACATCATCCCAACCCATATTTTTCTTATATTTTTTTCATCCCATTCAACTTAAGAGGATGCAGCACTCTCATTTTCAGTAAATAAATCATCCAGTTCTGCAGAATTATCCTGATCATCCCAGAAACGTTGCATCCCATCATCACTGGAGCGGATGCCGGTATGTTCAGTCCAGTAACGGTCTGAAATCCCCTGCACCATATTTTGCGCCATACTGTCTACCAGTCTGAACTGCGGATTAACCGGTTTTTCTTCAGAGCGGGCTGTGGCAAATGCTTTCAGTGCATCACGAATCTTGGCATCATCGCCACTGGCTTGAGCTGCGACCGCATACAGGGCATGTGACAAGCGTACACCTTTTTGTTCACCCAGTTGCACCGACTGTTTTAAAGTCTGATAAGGGTCGGGCTTACCATCTCCCGCACCCGGCAACAAGGTCCAAATGACTGCACGTGCAGCTTCTGGCGCACCCCAGAATTTGGAATTATCTAGGCACACCATGCCGCGTTCCACCACTGCCGCAATATCTTTCGGTACATTGACGGCACCGCCAGAATTAATGTCATTGGTCATGGCCTGTAAGCCACTGATCATTCCCATTAAATATACCGTTTGATCGAGGTCACTTTTCATTTTTGGGCACCCATCACCTAGGGCCTTGTTATATTTTGTCGCCCAACGCTTTTCTAATAGCTGGTAGCCTGCATACTGACGCTGTGCGGCAATGGCAGCCCAGCGTTTTTGCTGGATACGGGCATCTTGTGCTTCTGAAACTTGCCCCGCTTTAGAAGCGCGTAAATAATGCAATTCTGCTTCCAAGGCCTGATTTTCAGCACAAACTCCTGATGAAGCATATAAAAGAACCGCAATACGGGTTGGGTCTGCCCCCATATCTTTGGTGGACATAATAGCAGGCGTTAAGGCATTGCCTGAATTGCATGCCATATCAGCATCATCCATGGCCAAGATAGGCGGTACAATATGTTTCTCACTAAAACCTAGGGCAATGTTTGCCCCTGATTTAACCACTTGAGAACAACCTGATAATAAAGAACTTGTAACGATGATGGCTGCCATACCTTGGCATATTTTTTGGACTTGCGACATTTTCCTGTCCTCTATAATTGTGTTTATGTCCATAGCACCTAAACATAGCAGATGCAAAATTTGAATAAAAGAGTATTCACTCTAATTTGGTTTGCTACTGTGCCACGAAATGACGTACGGAAAATTGACTGTATTCCATCAAGTTAAAAATTTTGGGCAAAAAAAAGTAGCATTGCGACGGTTCGGCACATGCTACTTATCAAGGGGTCAAAGCCTAACGGCTTTCATGTTGTGCAAATCGATCCTTCAGCACTGTTCCTAGTCGTCCAATAACAATCGCCAAAACAATTGCTATCACCAGAAACATCCAAGTTGGAATCACCATGATGATTTCCTCAGTTGCTGTTGGTAGTTTTAATTTACATTTAGCTGAAATAATTCACTGGAAAAATTGTCTGACAATTGCAACATTTGTGATTTTTCTCATCAAACTGTCTTACAAAGAACAAAAAATATAACTATATATTTGATTATAAATAATTTAATTAAAATAAATTTTACACAACTGTCTAACAATTAGCTTAATTTAGCCAGTTTTTTCAGTGCTTTCCATTGCTTAAAAGGCAATTGATCAACCCAAATCAAGAGTGGTTTCTCCTGAAAATGCTGGAAATACACCACAATATAAAGCTGATGATCAATCAAATGACTAACCGACACACGTTTAACCTGTTGCGATTTTAAATGCGACAGTGACCATTCACGTGCATGCAAATGTTCCAAACAGATCGGTTGAAGGACTTTCAATCCATAGGCATAGGTTATTACACCTAGCACAATACACAGCAACCATAGCCATACGGGCAAGAGTTGCTGCAAAAGCACAATCAACAGAGTAAAAATGCTCAGCTGAAATATGCAGGCCAGACGGCTGCGTTTCAGCTGAAAACAACGGTTAGCCATGAACGTAATGTTTCAACTTGGCAATCAAGGCTCTCATTTCCGGACGTGGCGGTTCAGACACTTCCATAAACCAATCTAGCAGATCTGGGTCCTCTTGCGCGACCAACTCAGCAAAAGTTTCTTTCTCTACTGCATCTGCCTGTAGATAATAATTTTTTACATAAGGGTCAAAATAAACATCAATCTCTTTTAAACCGCGACGAGCACGATAAATGACTTTGCGTTCTTCCAAGCTGATTTCTTCGCTCATAGCTAGCTCCCCAACAATGTGAAATTTTTTGCTAGTTTACCCTATCCATCCCCTCTATTTCGAGCCATTTGCCCGAATTGACCAAATTCATCATTTTATCTGTACATTTGAGCATTCATCTCATTGTCGCTTATGCCTCAATCTTTTAATTTTTATCAAACAACATATTTATAGATGGACACAATAATAATGCAATCAGCTGCGATTCGACCTTTAGCCAATATGCTGCCCCGTCATTTGTTTAATGCCGAACATGAAGCTTTCCGTGAAACGGTACGCAAATTTTATGAAAAGGAAGTGGTTCCCAATACTTCCAGATATGAACAGCAACAGCATGTCGACCGGGATTTGTGGAACGAGGCGGGTGCACTAGGCTTACTTTGTGCCACCATGCCGGAACAATACGGAGGCTCGGGTGTAGACCGGCTGTACAGTATGATCCTGATTGAAGAACAGGCCTATGCCATGGATTCAGCAACCGGTTTTTCGCTACATTCGGATATTGTGGCCAATTACATCTGCAATTTCGGCAATGAGCAACAAAAGCAGCACTGGCTACCAAAAATGGCTACAGGTGAAGTCGTTACTGCAATTGCCATGACCGAACCCGGAACTGGATCTGACCTGCAAGCAGTACGTACCTCTGCTATTTTAGATGGCAGTGATTATGTCATCAATGGTTCCAAAATTTTTATCACCAATGGCTACCTGTGTGACATGGTGATTGTGGTCTGCAAAACGGGCAGCAGTGATAAAGGTTCAGCCAACCTGTCCTTAATCATTGTTGAGGCAGATCGCGCCGGTTTCAGTAAAGGCAAACCTTTAAATAAAATCGGCATGAAAGGACAAGATACTTGTGAATTGTTCTTTGATAATGTCCGCGTGCCCAAAGAAAATTTACTCGGTATGGAAGGCATGGGTTTTATGATGCTAATGAAAGAACTGGCCTGGGAACGCATGCTGGTTGCCATCATTTGTCAGGCGGGAGCCGAAGCTGCATTTGCGCATACTGTGCAATACACCAAACAACGCCAAGTCTTTGGTAAACCGATCAGTGCTTTTCAAAACACCCGCTTTAAGCTGGCTGAATTAAGAACCGAAATCGATTTCTGCCGTGCTTATTTAGACCGCTGTATGGAATTACAACTTACTGAACAGCTTGGGATTGATGCAGCGGCAGCAGCGAAATACAAAATTTCCGAAATGTTTTCCAAAGTCGTGGATGAATGCCTGCAACTGCATGGCGGTTATGGCTACATGATGGAATATCCAATCGCACGTGCCTATATTGATAACCGTGCCAACCGGATTTATGCCGGCACCAATGAAATTATGAAAGAATTGATTTCACGTTCGCTATAATCAACGTTTATTTCTAGACCAGTTCAATGCTTGGTGCTCTATCTGTAGCAGCTTGCAGCAGAATAAAAGCTGACAACTTGAACCCATAATTCAATAAGTATAAAAGAGGGAGCATTACTGCTCTCTCTTCAAAAAATAATGAAATTCAATTATGAGACTAAACGCGGTGTCGAGCTTTTCTTATCTTGTTGCTCACGCTTATGAAATTTAAGCACACCATCATCAAAACGTGCATGCTTTAATTGTTTACGGTCAGCCAGATAATTATTGGAGACACTCCAAGGTGCATGCTTGCCCTGTTTCGGCATGACATCAGCAGCACGGGCAATATAACCTGAACTCAGACTGCCCATCACGGTATCTTGCATTAACTCGGTCGCGTCACCTTGTGGAATCACTTCATCATAGCCATTTTTATCCATATAGTTGATCAGACGGCAAATATAATCTGCTGCAATATCCACTTTCAGTGTCCAGGAAGCATTGATATAGCCAATAATCATGGCCATATTTGGCACATCACTGACCATGATGCCCTGATACAGCATATGTTGAGAGGTATTCATCAGCTTGCCATCAAGCGTGGCCTGAATACCGCCTAAAATCTGAATATTCAATCCGGTTGCAGAAACGACAATATCCGCATCCAAATGTTTACCTGACTTTAACTGAATACCCGTTTCAGTAAATTTTTCAATTTGATCCGTTTCAACTGAAGCACGGCCTTCACGCAGAATTTTAAACAGGTCACCATCAGGTACCACACATAAACGCTGATCCCAAGGCTCATAGTTTGGAGTAAAATGCTTCATGTCAACTTTACCCTTGAGTTGGAATTTCACCGCATTCAGCAAAAGCTTCTTGAGCAGTTTCGGCTGTTTCTGCGCCAGGGCATAAATACCACGTTGCATGCCAATATTACGCGCGCGCGTTAATTTATAGGCCAGATCTTCTGGTAAGATCTTACGCATTTTTTCATAGACCACATCAATTGACGGCACAGAGGCGATATAGGTTGGGGAGCGTTGCAGCATGGTGACATGCCCTGCACCACCTTTCGCCATGGCTGGCACTAAGGTAATCGCTGTGGCTCCACTACCAATAATTACGACCTTTTTACCAGAATAATCTAGCTGCTCAGGCCAATGTTGCGGATGAATAAACTCGCCTTTAAATGCAGACTGATTTGGAAATTCAGGTTGGAATCCCTGATCGTAATTATAATAACCTGTGCAACCTAAAACAAAATTGGCCACCCAGGTTTGCTTTATTTGAGCTGCATCTTCAATTTCAACCACCCACTTTTTAATAGCCGAATTATAATTCGCCGCTAAAACCCGATGCTGAAAATGGATTTTATTTTTAAGCTGATACTCGTCAATCACTTCAGATAAATAATTTTTGATGGATGGACCATCCGCCAAGACGCTGTCTTTTTGCCACGGCTTAAAATTAAAACCAAAGGTCGACATATCTGAATCGGAGCGGATTCCCGGATATTTGAATAAATCCCAAGTTCCACCAAAACTTTCACGACGTTCAATAATTTCAAACTGGCGTTGTGGGCAATTTTTCGAAAGATGAACAGCCAGACCAATACCCGAAATACCGGCACCGACAATCAACACATCAATATGTTTTTCCATGTTCTTTTTATAACCTGTTTAAGCTTTATTTTATTAAACCATAAAATTGACAATACTCAATGTCAAGTTTGTATGAAAGTCCTCTGTACACGACAAATTTCATAGGATCCTTGTCCTATCAGGCTTTTTCTTTCTTAAAATTGCTAGCACTTTCTTAAATTCTTCTTTTTTTCCAAAACCAATCAAACGTAGAATAGCCATTTGAA
>NZ_VOYL01000023.1:0-41330 GCF_013420295.1 Acinetobacter sp. YH01018 | reverse complement strand
TTAGACCTTTAGCCAATTCGGCAGCCATACTTTTGATTGTTGCTTCATCCATGTGAAGTACCTTTTGTAATTATCCTCTGAAGGATAAATGAAAATTAAGTACTTACACAAAATTTAGAACAGTCCCTATGTCGAAGAAAATCGCCAACTTTCTGCCATCGCTCTGGTTACTCATGTGTTTAACAGTAAAGCTGATCTGTATTTATCCCAATTAGACCATGACACTGTGGACCTGTTTATTCAGGCGCTGCAAGATGACTTTATCCTGATCAATCATTATGGAGAAGCATTCGGTCATACCCGAATTCATGAATCATTTTTAAAGTTACGTCTGGAAGAATTTAAACTTACAGCCCTGGTTTTAGCCTTCAAGGCACAGCAACAGACTGGGCCAAGTGAATTGCAACAGCAGAGGGTGGAAGGCTAATACCAGCGATCTGTAAAAATGGTAGAAAGAGATATTGTTCATCAGCACAAGTGCTGTAGTTAAGCTAATATAGTTAAATAGATAAACTGAAACAAACTTGAGCTAATCTATATGGCATGATATAGCTGGTACCTAATTACAATAAGGAAACGCTCCATGACACGCGATTTTGAACAATTCCCCGATGATGAAAATGGTAATGTACTTTGGCAAATGGCCGAAGATGGCGATGACCTGACCGAAGCGCATGAAATTGAATTTTCCATTGCTTTTCAGTCTGAAGAACAGGCACAAAAATGTGCACTTTATCTGCTTAAAGAAGAGCAAAAAATTAGCCTGTTTGAAGATGAAGAAGCCGATACGGTCGAGTGGATTATTACCATTTATGTGTATATGGAACCTGAATATTCAGACATCGTCGATCTGGAAGAATGGTTCACTAAAATTGCGACGCAATATGATGGCGAATATGATGGCTGGGGCTGCATGGCCTATGTCTATGAAGATGAAGAATGGGAAAATGAAGTCAAAAGTTAATCCATATTCCTAAAAAAAATTAACAGGTTGGGGATGATCCAAGTTAAGCCAATCGGATTGAACCTGTTAAAACACGCCTTAAGCATTTAGATGCTTAGGGCTTTTTTAATGGCAAAATTTTATTAAAAGCATCAGAAATGAGCTGAAACTCAGCGCTGCATGACTAAAAGTGGGTTTCTCATTATTTTTAAGTTTCTATCTGTTTTAATTCTTCTGAATTTTTAATTTAAATATTTGATTTTAATAAGGTTGTGTTGCGATTTTTAACTCAGCTATTTGAATGTCATCTCTCTGCGTTGTTTACCAAATACCTGCAATGTATTTACCAAGCACTTCCTTTGTAAAGAAAACTCTTTGCTAGATTAATACATAAATTGCAAAAAAGTTTATCTCTATTCCCAGAAAAAAAGGAGCATAGCATGGCAGTCAATCACTATGTGGCCTATGGTCCAGAAGTAGAGCAAAAACAGGAAAATGAAGAAGCAGACATTCAGCACATCGTAGAGTATATGGCGCAAACCCATACTCAGGTTTTTGACAAGCATCGTCATGCGGTACGAGATGCACATGCAAAATCTCATGGTTTTTTAAAAGGCATTTTGATCATTCCGGAAAACCTGCCCAATCACTTGGCACAGGGAATTTTTGCCCATCCGGGTTATTATGATGTCATTGTGCGTCTGTCTGCCGCTTCTGGAGATTTGCGTAGTGATAAAACACCCGCACCTCATGGTTTTGCCCTTAAAATTTTAAATGTACCGGGCGAGCGCTTATTGCCAGAAGATTCAAGCGATGGAAAAAATCAGGATTTCCTGATGGTCAATATTCCGGTGCTGGCTTTTGGGACGGTACGTAAATATATGCAAATGCTGCCTTTCATCATTGAAGGAGAAAGAACGCCTGAACTGGTCATGCATAGCCTGCGCAATGTCATTCGTGGAATGGATCATCTGCTCAATCGCGCTGGCTTGCCAGCATCTACGATGATAAAAGGTCTGGCACGCAGTCAACATCATGTGCTAGGAGAAACCTATCACAGTATGGCTGCTCTTCGTTATGGCAACTATATTGCCAAAATGAGTGTGGCACCTGAATCTGAATCGGTGAAGCAGTTGACCGGTCTACAGATGCATATTCAGGATGATTCTGGCATACGTGATCTGGTACAGGACTTTTTCAAGCATAATACGGCTGAATATGTGACTCGCGCCCAGCTCTGTACTCATCTGGGCCGTATGCCTGTCGAAGATGCGTCGGTCTTATGGGATGAGGATGAGTCACCGCATCAGGCCATTGGAACTTTACATTTTCCGCGGCAAAATACCTTCAGTCCGGCACGTCGGGTTTATTCGGATGACGTGCTGTCTTTTACCCCATGGCATGGGGTAAAACAACATCAGCCTCTGGGTTCCATCATGCGTGTACGTATGCAGGCTTATGAACGTTCATCCTGTTTTCGGCACTGTATGAACATCCAGCCCCGCACAGAACCCAATGATATTGATGATATGCCAGATTAAATATTCACAGCCGGATTTTACACTCAGACTAAAAATACCTGCCTGAATGCAGCTGTTTTAGACCTATACTGTTTAGGGATATTTTAATTGCTGATTAACAAGGAAGTGAAAAACCTGCTTAATATTGTATTAAAGTCCTACATAGTCATAGAGTAACAGCAATAGTTTTCATCTTAGATCAGCATTTAAAAACAACAATAAGATGAGGTTGTAAAATGAGCAAAAGTAATACGGTTAAATTGCATCGGGTATTGAGCGCACCCCCAGAACGGGTGTTTAAAGCCTTTATTGATCTGGATGCTCTGGTTAAATGGATGGCACCGCATGGTTTTACCGCGAAGGTTCATCATCTGGATGCAAAAGTGGGTGGAAGCTATAAAATGTCGTTTAGCAATTTTTCTACTGGTTCCAGCCATTCCTTTGCTGGCACCTATCATGAAATCATTCCCAATCAATTGTTACGCTATACTGACCAGTTCAATGATCCCAATTTTCCCGGAAACATTGAAGTGGTCATTCAATTCAAAGCAGTGTCGGTGGGAACTGAAGTGCATATTACCCAATCGGGTATTCCTGATGTTATTCCAGTGGAAGCCTGTTATTTGGGATGGCAGGAATCTTTGCAACTGCTCACTTTACTGGTCACTCCTGAAATTCCAGATCAATAGTGCTTTACAATGCAAATTCAAATTAAACGTGCCTATGCCGAAGTTTTACCTTCAGATGGCAAACGTATTCTGGTTGACTGACTGTGGCCCAGAGGCATTAAAAAGGAAGATGCCAAAATTGATTTGTGGGTTAAAGAAATCACGCCATCGACTGAGCTGCGAAAATGGTATGCGCATGACCCCGAACATTGGGACGAATTTCAGCAACGTTACAGGGCTGAACTGCGTTCACAAGCAGAGTTGTTGCAGCAAATTAGAGAAATCGCTAAACAGGAAAAAATTAGTCTTATCACCGCAGTAAAAAGTGAAAGATATAACCATGTGATTGTACTCAAACAGGTTTTAGAGGAAAGGTGAAAGCATCTGCTGAGTAGATTTATTCCATAATTTAAATAAGGTTTTAGCAGGTGTTTGGCGGATAAAATGCTATAGTAGCGTTTTTGAGGTTTTTTTTATGTCTTTGCCAAATTGCCCCAAATGTAATTCAGAATATGCTTATCAAGATGGCGATTTGCTGATTTGCCCAGAATGCGCTCATGAGTGGAAAGAGGGTGAAAGCAGTACTGAACAGGCTACAATTATTAAAGATGCAAATGGCAATGTGCTTGCTGATGGCGATACAGTTACCCTGATTAAAGATCTGAAAATTAAAGGTTCTTCATCGGTGATTAAAGTCGGAACCAAGGCGAAGAATATTCGTTTATTACCTGACTCAAGTGATGGTCATGATCTGGACTGTAAAGTGGATGGTTTTGGTGCCATGAAATTAAAATCTGAATTTGTGAAAAAAGCTTAATTCACTACATTAAAAAACCAAAAAAGCTCTGGCGACATGCTGGAGCTTTTTTATGAGCTGGTGCCCATTTGCGCATGATTTTGGAATTGGTTTTTTATAATGGCTATGCTTGATTCAACATTGAGATATCTATCTGATGATTACTCCCTTCATGCTATAACTACCGTCCTTCATCTTAAAGAATTGTTGTTATGCCGCATATCCATCTTGAATATTCAGACAATGTAGAAAATTTTCAAGCAAAATCCCTCTTGCTTGCTTTAAATCAGGCGCTGGTTGATGGAGCTTATGTGACTGCCGCAAATGAGCTAAAAAGCCGTGCCATTTGCCAGCACGACTATGTCATTGGTTTGGGAGATGTTTCACAAGCCTATGTCCATGCGAAAGTTTCTTTATTGGCTGGATGTAGTTTGGAGTTACAACAGCAAATTGCTCAAGTGATTCTACACACACTTGAACAGCACATACCAGCTCAAAGCCAAGTCAGTGTACAGATTTGTGTGGAAATATTGGAAATGCAGAAAGCCACTTACGCTAAAAAATTGTTTAAGGCTTTGCTTCCTGATTTAGTCCGCGGGTATAGAGAGAATAGGTTGGCAATTTTTCTCTTGCATGTATGTTTACTGTGCTTGGCTAGAAATAGCCAAGCGTGTATTTAAGACGATAAATCATTCAAATATAAATCTAAACAATGATTATAAAATGTACTTTTTTTGAAATAAAAAGTCATTTTTATTTCATATAAATAGCGTATTTTTAATCATATAAATTCGATTCTTTTATAACTTTTACAATAACAAGGGGAGTATTTTATATGGCAGGATGGTATGAAGTCAGTCAGGCCAGCGATGGACAATATCGCTTTGTTTTGAAAGCTGGCAATGGGGAAGTGATTCTGAGCAGCGAATTATACAAGAGCAAAGCTTCGGCACAGAATGGCATTGAGTCCGTACAAAAAAATAGCCCTGAGGATAGCCGCTATGAACGTCTGGAAGCGAAAAACGGTAAGCCTTATTTCAATTTAAAGGCAGCCAATCATCAAATTATTGGCACCAGCCAACTGTATGCAAGTGAGCAGGCACGCGAGAAAGGAATTGAGTCGGTAAAAAATAACGGTTCCAGCACCACCATTAAGGACCTGATTGCATAAATCAAATCAATGCTCAGATTAAAGCATGTATCAATACATGCTTTATTTTTGAGTAGAGAAAAACCAGCTAGAGTCTGAGATCAAACCCGAATAGCGGGCTGATCATCAGGTTTTTATGCAGCTTTCTATGTGGTAGAGGGATTTAAAAACGCTTAGGAATGCGCTGCCCATTTGGTACTGGAGATTCTGCCTTTTTCAGCACACCAAACAGCCAGGTTTCTGCATGATTCACCGCTTGTTTTAAATCGTCACCTTGCGCCAAACGACCGGCAATGAAACTGGCCAATGAGCAACCTGAACCGTGATATTCACCTTCAAGGCGAGGACATCGGGTTTCAGACACCAGCTTGCCATCAATATATAAGGCATTGCGGATATAATCTGGGGTATCCTCGTGTCCGCCTTTGACTAAAACTGCTTTGGCGCCCATGGCAAAAAGTTTTGCCGTTGCCTGGTCAATATCTTCAAGACCGGTTAAGGCACGAAGCTCTACCGTATTCGGGGTCAGTACAGTCGCTAGCGGAATCAGTTCGACAAAGGCTTTCACCAGTGTGGCTTGATCACCCAGTGAACCGCCACTATTGGCTACCAGTACCGGATCGAGCACATACAGATATTCAGGATGTTCACGTAAAAATTCAGCCAAAGCTGCAATATTGTTTGTGGTGCCTAACATGCCTGATTTAACACATTTAATTGGTAAGTCACCCACCACGGCATGCGCCTGAGCTAACAGTAATTCTTTCGCAGTGGCTTCAAAGCCAAACACTTGTTGCGAGTTTTGAATGGTCAGCGCAGTACAGGCAATTGCTGCATGTGCACCACTTTGGCCAATCGCTTCAATATCTGCCTGTAAGCCAGCGCCACCGGATGGATCTAAACCAGAAAAGCAAAGTACAGTAGGGCGCACAATGATGTCCTTAAATCACAAAATTTGCGTTAGTATAGGCAACTTTGAGCCAAGTCTCGATAGTATTTGTGAAGTAAAATTTAGGTTGAAGGGTCGGTGGGTGATTAAGAATATTTTGATTGATTTGGATGGAACATTAACTGATCCCAAAGTAGGGATTACCACTTCAGCGCGTTATGGTCTGGCCAAAGTAGGTCATCCGATTGCCGATGACGTCAACATAGACTGGATTATTGGTCCACCTTTGCAGGCATCTTTGGCGAAAATTTTAAATGTGCCGGTGGATGATGTTTTGGCTGAACAGGCCTTGATGGGCTATCGGGAACGTTTTGCTGTGACCGGCTTGTATGAAAATCATGTTTTTGAAGATGTGGCTGCAACTTTGCAAACCTTGCAGCAAAAAGGTTTCCGTTTGTATTTGGCTACGGCAAAACCTCAAATCTATGCCAAGCAGATTTTAGAACATTTTGATCTGCTGCAATATTTTACTTATGCTTATGGCAGTGAGCTGAATGGTGAGCGTACCAACAAGGGCGATTTGATTGCCTATATCCTTGAAAAGGAAAAGTTAGATCCGGCTGAATGTGTGATGGTGGGTGACCGTGAGCATGATATTTTTGGTGCTCGCAGCAATGGTATAGACACCATCGCAGTGGACTATGGTTATGGTTCTGATGCGGAGCTTACTCAGGCAAAACCTAAAGCACGGATAGCCAAATTTTCCGATCTGCTTCAATTTTTTTGATCACTCAATACAAGCAAGTAGTTCCCTGAGTACCTCCCCTGAATCAAGCTTTTGGGACCGTTAACGTAGATCCAGATAAAAACTTTCCTTCACTTCCTCCATGACAATGTAACTGTGTGAGGAAGCGGAGGAGGGAAGTTTTTTGAGTAAGTCGCCAAGTAGACGTCGATAGGCGCTCATTTCTTTTAAGCGTGCTTTCACCAGATAGTCAAATTCGCCTGAAATCAGGTGACATTCCAGAACTTCAGGAATTTCCACCAAATCGCGTGCAACCTGATCGAACACATCGCCTGATTTGGCGGATAGTTTTATTTCTAAAAATACCAGCAAGTTGCGATCGACCAGTTGCGGATTCAGCCGCGCGTAATAGCCCATGATGATGCCATCGCGTTCCAGACGTTTGACCCGTTCCGAACAGGGGGTGGTAGACAGGTTGACCCGAAATGCCAATTCGCTGATGGCAATCCGTCCATCGCACTGCAAAATATCCAGAATCTGCTGATCTATACGATCCAATTTACGCATTATGATTTTCCTTTTTTTAGAATTTTTTCGCGACGAAACTATTAAATTACCTGGATTATAGTGCTTAAAACAGTGAAAAAAACTATCAATCAAAAAATATACTAGTGAAATAAACTAGTATGCGTTAGGGATAAGCAATGCGTGTAATTGTCTTAGGTAGTGGTGTCATTGGTGTTGCAAGTGCGTATTACCTCGCACAACAGGGAGCAACCGTTACTGTCTTGGACCGTCAGTCTGGTCCTGCTGAAGAAACCAGTTTTGCCAATGCAGGTCAGGTTTCGCCGGGTTATTCGACGCCATGGGCAGCACCCGGTATTCCATTCAAAGCAGTCAAGTGGATGTTCCAGCATCATGCACCGCTCGCCATCAATATGGATGGCAGCATGTGGCAATTACAGTGGATGGCGCAGATGCTCAAGAACTGTAATCCACATAGTTATGCGATTAATAAAGAGCGCATGACCCGGGTGGCAGAGTATAGCCGTGACTGCCTCAGAGAGCTGCGTAAAGAGACCGGCATTCATTATGAAAACCGTTCTAAAGGCACTTTGCAAGTTTTTCGTAATGAAGCGCAACTAGACATGGTTCAACGTGACATTCAGGTGTTAAAAGAATGCGGTGTGGAGCATGAACTTTTGCTCAAAGATGATCTGGCCAAAGTGGAGCCGGCTTTGGAATTTGCCAAAGATAAACTGGTCGGTGGCCTGCATCTGCCAAATGATGAAACCGGCGATTGCTACCTCTTTACCAATGCACTGGCAAACTTGGCCAAAGAGCTGGGTGTAGAGTTTAAGTTCAACCAAAATGTTGAAAAACTGGTGGTTGAAGGCGATGATATCAAGGGCGTGGTGGTAAATGGACAAGTCCTCACTGCAGACCGTTATGTCTTGGCGTTTGGCAGTTATTCACGTGACTTTTTAAAACCATTGCACCTGAACCTGCCGGTTTATCCGGTGAAAGGCTATTCACTGACCATTCCTATTGTAGATCCTGCATTTGCACCGCAGTCTACCGTGCTGGATGAGACTTACAAGATTGCGATTACCCGTTTTGATCAGCGTATCCGGGTGGGGGGTATGGCTGAGCTGAGTGGTTTTAACCATGGCTTGAACCAGGATCGTCGTGCGACTCTGGAAATGGTCACCAAAGATTTATTCCCAGGTGGAAACCTTGCAGAAGCGACATTCTGGACCGGTTTACGTCCAATGACGCCAGATTCTACCCCGATTATTGGCGCAACGCGTTTCAAAAACCTGTTCCTCAACACTGGTCACGGCACGCTGGGATGGACCATGGCCTGCGGTTCAGGCAAGTTGATCAGCGACCTGGTCATGAATCATCAACCGGACATCAGTACCGAAGGTCTATCGATCCAACGTTACCCTTCAGCAGCCTAATCTGTTTTAGGTCATATTGATTCAAGGAAGAACAACATGCCACGTCCCATTACTGCAGTGATTCATCGTCAGTCACTGCAGCACAATTTAAATGTTGCCCGTACCAAAATGCCGAATAGCCAAGTCTATGCGGTGGTGAAAGCGAATGCCTATGGTCATGGTATTGAGCGTGTCTATCAAGCTTTCAAATCTGCCGATGGTTTTGCGCTGCTCGATTTGGCAGAGGCGAAACGCATTCGTGCTCTGGGCTGGAAAGGTCCTGTCTTATTGCTTGAAGGCATCTTTTCCGAGCAAGATCTGTTTGACTGTGATGAGCTGAATTTGAGTTTCACCCTTCATAGCCAATATCAGATTGAATGGTTAGCCCGATTCCCCAGACCAGCCCGGTTTGATGTTTATTTAAAAATGAACAGTGGTATGAACCGTCTGGGTTTTACGGCTGTTCATTACCGCGACATCTGGCAACAATTATCTCAAATGAATAATGTTCAAAGCATCACTCACATGATGCATTTCTCCGATGCTGACGGAGATCGTTTGGGCCGTTCTGGCATCGAACATCAGTGTCAAATTTTCGATGCCGTCATTCAGGATCTGCCGGGCGCGCGTTCCGTATCTAACAGTGCAGCCATCTTACGCCATCAGCAGTTGCAATCGGATGTGATTCGTAGCGGTATTATGCTTTACGGCAGTTCTCCCGATTTCCCCGCACATAGCATTGATGACTGGAACCTGCAGCCTGCAATGAGTCTGCGTAGTGAGATCATTGCCGTTCAACAGCTTAAAGCGGGGGATAGTGTAGGTTACGGCTCAAAGTTCATTGCTGAAACTGATATGCGTATTGGTGTGGTGGCTTGCGGTTATGCCGATGGTTATCAGCGCATTACCGCAACAGGTACGCCCATTTTAGTCGATGGTCAACGCAGCAGTTTGGTCGGACGTGTCGGCATGGATATGCTCGCGGTCGATTTATCTCATCTCCCAAGTGCCCAAGTCGGTAGTGAAGTGGTGCTGTGGGGTACATCGAAACATGGCACTGTGCTTAGTATTGATGAAGTGGCGGCAGGTTCAGGCACCATTGGCTATGAGCTGATGTGTGCTGTCACTGCACGCGTCAATTTTATCCAAGATTAAATTTTTAAAAAATCAGATCATTCATTCAATTTATTGATACAAGGAAATGTAGATGTCTCATAGCGATATAGAAAAGTTCAATAGCAACGCCGTCATGAGCGCCGTGACGGTGTTCAATCAGGTAGTTTATCTGTCAGGACAAGTACCTAAGAACACCGGTAATGGTGTCGCAGGTCAGACCCATGAAATTTTAGCCACCATTGATGAACTGCTGGCTTTGGCCGGAACCGATAAATCCCGACTGCTGTCTGCACAGCTTTATATTAAAAATCTCGCTGACTTTTCAACCGTCAATGCCATCTGGATTGACTGGATGAAAGGTTGTACTCCTCCTTCACGTGCCACCATTCAGGCAGATCTAGTCAATCCGGACTGGTTGATTGAAATTGCGGTAACGGCGGCACAGCCTTAATGTCAAAAATCTCCCCCGTATGGCAGCAAAGCGGTTGAGACCGATGTGCTGCCTGGCGTGTAAATGTCGCTGGTTGGGATGACTGGCAATGTAAAGCACATGGTTTACACGCAATCGTATGTTAAAAGGATGTTCAGTTATGACCACTACACCACGAGCAGACGATGCCCAGGCATCATCGCATGAACTACAACGAAAACTGTCCAACCGTCACCTGCAACTTATTGCCATTGGTGGCGCGATTGGGACAGGCCTGTTTATGGGCTCAGGCAAAACCATCTCCCTGGCTGGCCCTTCAATTTTATTGATCTATACCATCATTGGTACCATGTTCTTTTTCCTGATGCGTGCATTGGGCGAAATTTTACTCTCCAACCTGCATTACAAATCCTTTATCGATATGGCGCATGACCTGATTGGTCCGGGTGCAGGCTACTATATTGGCTGGTCCTACTGGCTGGGCTGGGTGCTGGTTGGCATCGCAGACTTGGCTGCTATTATCAACTATCTCAGCTTTTGGCTGCCTGAAGGTATGGCCTTTACCCCATCAGGACAGGCCATGATCAGCGTGGCCTGCGTGTTACTGGTGCTCGGTATTAATATGCTCGCCGTACGTCTGTTTGGTGAAATTGAATTCTGGTTTGCTCTCATCAAAATTTTAGCCATTTTGGGACTGATTGGTATTGGCGGATTTATGGTGTTTAACCATTTTCATGCGCCGGGTGGTTCGTTTGCCAGTTTTAGTAATGTCTGGTCGCATGGCGGCATGTTTCCGCAAGGTGGCAGCGGTTTTCTGGCTGGTTTCCAGATTGCCTTATTCGCTTTTGTCGGTGTGGAACTGATCGGAACTATGGCAGCAGAAACCCAAGACCCTGAAAAGAATTTGCCCAAAGCGGTGAATGCCATTCCGACCCGGATTATTTTATTCTATGTGTTGTCGTTATTCATTGTGATGTCGGTGACCCCGTGGAACCAGATTCCTGCGGATCAAAGTCCCTTTGTGTCGCTGTTCATGCATGCGGGTATTGGTGCAGCAGCGATTATCATGAACCTGGTGGTGCTGTCATCGGTCATGTCCTCCATGAACAGTGGTGTGTTTTCAACATCACGCATGCTGTTTGGCTTGGCGCGGGAAGGGCAGGCTCCTCAAAACCTGGCGCAATTGTCTAAGCGTGCTGTGCCTGCCAAAGGTTTATTGTTCTCTTGTGCCTTTATTATGGCGGGTGCAGCATTACAATACTTTGTACCAAACACGGTTGAAGCCTTTACTTTAGCAAGTTCGCTGTGCGTGATTTTGTTTATCAGTATCTGGAGCATCATCATGGTGTGCTATATCCGTTACCGTAAACTGCGCCCAGAACTGCATGCCCAGTCAACCTTTAAAATGCCGGGCGGGATATGGATGTCCTATGTGGTACTGGTGTTCTTATTCTTTACTTTGATTATTTTAAGTCTGGAAGCCGATACTTTGCGTGCCCTGATGATCAGTCCGATTTGGCTGCTTATTTTAGCCGTGACTTATCATCTCCTGTATAAACCGCGGATCCGTAAACGTCATCAGGACATGCTGGTGAAACGCAATCAGGAAATGTTGAACTAAGTTTCTTTCAGATATGGTTTTTGTCAGATGTAAAAAAGCCCTCGATTGAGGGCTTTTTTGATGCTTAGAAAATGGGTTTCACTACCACTAGAATTACCACGGCAAATAAAATCAGCGTTGGCATTTCATTAAAGAAGCGCCAGAACTTGTGTGATTTGTAATGTGCATTGCCAATCAGTTTTTTACGGTAATAACCACAAACAAAATGATAAATTACCAATAATCCGACCAATCCGACTTTCAGGTAAAACCACAGTGCGTCGTGGTAATGACGCGTTGCATCACCCCAATCGACCAGAAAGTGCGCGGTGATGAGTGTTGCAACCATTGAGGGCCACATGATGCCACGGTATAGCTTACGTTCCATGACTTCAAAACGCTGATGACTCACTGCATCATCACTCATGGCATGGTAAACGTATAGACGTGGCAGGTAGAACAATGCAGCAAACCAGCAAACCACAGCAATAATATGTAATGCTTTTACCCACAAGAAAGCATCAGAAGGAGCATCCATCCATTCACCCTTTTAAAGGGCAGTGTGGCAGAAGTTGATCATCCATGGCTGAATGATCAACACTTCTTAGCTTAGCCTTCCCATTTTTTGAAAACGAGACAAGCATTTACACCGCCAAAACCGAAACTGTTACTCATCACAGTATTCAATTTTGCGTCACGTTTTTCAAGTACGATATCAAACGGTTTTGCACCTTCATCCAGTTCAGTCACGTTGATGTTTGGCGCAATAAAGTCATTTTGCATCATCAAAACAGAGTAAATGGCTTCATGCACGCCCGCAGCACCCAGGCTGTGACCGGTCATAGACTTGGTTGAGCTGATAGGCGGTACTTGACCTTCACCAAATGCACGTTCCATGGCTTTCAGTTCAGTCACGTCACCAGCTGGAGTTGAAGTACCATGGGTATTCACATAGTCAATCTTGTCAACGCCATGCTGTTTCGCTTCTTCAAGGGCCATCAGAATGCAGCGTGTTGCGCCTTCACCGCTTGGAGCAACCATGTCTGCACCATCACTGTTTGCAGCATAGCCAACTACTTCAGCCAGGATATTTGCACCACGTGCTTGCGCATGTTCCAGTGATTCAAGCACCACAAAACCACCACCACCGGCAATCACGAAACCGTCACGGTCAGCCGAATATGGGCGAGACGCTGTTTCAGGCGTGTCATTGTATTTAGAGCAAAGTGCACCCATCGCATCAAACAGCAAGCTTTGAGACCAGTGATCTTCTTCACCACCACCAGCAAGCATTAAATCCTGTTTGCCGAGTTGAATCAGGTTATAGGCATAACCAATGGCATCTGCAGAAGTAGCACATGCGCTGGTAATGGTATGTGCCACACCTTGTAATTTGAATGCCACACCTACGTTTGCGGTAATGGTGTTGGTCATGTTGCGAGGAACAAAGAAAGGACCTACTTTACGCGCACCCTTGGTTTGCAGTAATTCGTTCATTTCAATGACAGATGCAGTTGAACCACCACCTGAACCACCGGTAATCCCATAACGTGGGTTGCCCGCCAAATCTTCAACGCTTAAACCTGCATGTTCTACCGCAGCAACTGCCGAGTTGTAGGCATACATGGCACAAACACCCATAAAGCGTTTCAATTTACGGTCAATATGGTCAAAATCTTGTTCAGCGGCTGCACTGACATGGCTCTTAAAGTTTAATTCTGCATAAGTCGGGTTAAAACGTGTTCCAGAAATCCCGTTTTGTAAAGAATGAGTGACATCTTCTAAAGAATTACCAATGCATGAGTTGATACCCATACCAGTGATTACAACACGCTTCATCTAAAGATCCCTTATATGGTGATATTTTTGAGTAAACGCAGCTGATTCAGGCAGAAAAGTAAAAACCTCAATCCAGCGCATTACTCATGTCTTTCGGTCGCATTCATGATAGCAGAAAGGGTTTTGAATTCTTATGGCAAATATTATGCCTATTTCGACAGTATGTATCTGTAATGTTTAGGCGGCATAATTAACTAAAAGATACACATTCGTGTTGAGATAAACTTAGACTACACCTAGTATTTATCAATAATTGTAAGAATAGAAGATGAGGGTAAAAGAATGGCAGATACCAATAATAAACATTCAGGTGGATTCCTCTCCAATGCTTTGGGAGTGGCTAAAAAGATCAGTGCAACAGGAATGAGTGCACTGAATTACGCGGCTGCCGAGCGTGCTGGCAAGGCTTCCGGGGCCTTGGCCAACGGTCATGTCATTGAGGGAAGTGCCCGTTCTCAAAGCGTATTTGAACCCAGAAAATATGATAATCCTCAACAAATGATGCGTGAGTATTTACCCAATGTCTCCAGACAATTACTGGGTCGCCAGTACAGCAAAGTGAATCGTGTGGCCAGTTTTGTTGTGCCGGACTTTTCAGACAAGGTTTCGGACTATTTTTTTGACCATTTAAATCAGTTCACTTCAAATCTCAGTTCTGTAGATACTGTACTGGATCAGGCTGGAGCAAAAGATTTACAGGAACTGACTCAGGATGTCGACCGTTCCAAACGGTTGAGCCAGGCTTTGGCTGAACAAAACAAATGGCTGGCTTCTATACAGGGGGCTGTTACCGGTGCCACAGGCGTAGTTGGTTCAGCGATTGACGTGCCTTTATCACTGCTCATGTCCTTGCGCATGATTTATCAGGTCGGGCGTGCCTATGGCTTTGAATTGAACAAAGATACCGAACAGGATATTGTCCAGTTTGTGTTTAAACAAATCGACTTGAGCCAGATTGCTGAAAAGCAGAGTGTATTGATGGCACTGAAAATCGTTTCTAATATGCTGCAAACCAATGACACTGCACAATTGCAAAACATGCTGGGTTCCAGCAATGACAGTGAGCCACTGAAAAAATGGCTGGTCAATGAAAATGGCGACATAAAATGGAACTGGTTAAATCATCTCCCAAACCTTTCATTGATCAGTAAATTAACGCCTGTTGCCGGAGCAGGTATAGGTGCAGCCTATAGCTGGAAACTGGTGGAAGATGTCAACCAGAAAGCCCAGCAAATATTTTCCCATGCCAGAAGCTATTTGCAGCAGCATCAGGGAGTGGAGTTGTCTCCTATTGCGGCTTATGAAAAATCCCTGGAGTTGTTGGCGCAGGCAGCGCCAAGATTGTTAAATCCCTTTACTAAAGACGAGCCAAATTCCGGCGAGCTTAAACTTGATCAGGACATTCCGGTGCAAGGGCATGGCACGATTGCCAAAGTAACTATTAAGAAGAAAGCAGATGATGCCATTGTTGATGATGAACGTAAAAGTGAGCGGGTAGAACAAGGATTAGAGTATTTGGCTGAACACATGGTTGAACCGCATGCTCAGGTTGAACCGCAAAAACCGGCTATCACGGTAGATGAACCGGAAATAGATGAATATATGCAGGCAGATGTTGAAGGAGCTGATGCAGGCACTGAGCAACTTGCTGCTTCGCAATCTGAACAAAATGAAGCCCCTAAGCTCGCCAAGAAAAAAGTTACAAAATAGAGTGCATAAAAGTCTGGAATTGCGTCTTTAAAAAAGCGTCTACTGACCAATATACAGGTAAGTGGTCAATATTTGACATGGTCTCGAATATTGACCATTTTTCTATCTTCGCTTACAATTGTGTGCCCTCAAAAAGTGGTATTTTTTTGAGGCTTTTTATTAACGGGAGAATTGCCAAATGGCAACAACAAATCAGTTGATCCGTAAGGGTCGTACGACTTTGATTGAAAAATCAAAAGTTCCTGCGTTGAAGGCTTGTCCACAACGTCGTGGTGTTTGTACACGTGTTTACACAACTACACCTAAAAAACCTAACTCAGCAATGCGTAAAGTTTGCCGTGTTCGCTTAACTTCTGGTTTTGAAGTATCAAGCTATATCGGTGGTGAAGGCCATAACCTACAAGAGCACAGTGTTGTGCTTATCCGTGGTGGTCGTGTTAAAGACTTACCAGGTGTACGTTACCATACCGTTCGTGGTTCTTTAGACTGCGCTGGTGTTAAAGATCGTAACCAGTCTCGTTCTAAATACGGTACTAAACGTCCTAAGAAATAATCTGTTTAGATTAGCTTTTTAAGAACGTAGAACCGCAATCCTTTATCGTCTCGCTTGTCTGATTTCTGCATTTAATTTTGTGAAATTCAAGCGACGTGTAGTAAGGCCAGCGAATGTACATGACACTTTGTACTCATGCTGGATAAACCTGAAGTGTCATATTTATAGGTGTATTAAAATGCCAAGACGTCGCGTAGTCGCTGCCCGTGAAATCCTTCCGGATCCTAAGTTCGGCAGCCAAACAATCGCTAAATTCATGAACCACGTAATGCAAGATGGTAAAAAATCTATTGCTGAAAGTATCGTTTACGGTGCTTTAGATCGCGTTCAAGAAAAATCTAAAGTAGACCCAGTTGAATTTTTCGAGACTACTCTTGAAAAAGTTCGCCCTATGGTCGAAGTAAAAGCACGCCGTGTTGGTGGTGCTACTTATCAAGTGCCTATGGAAGTACGCCCATCCCGTCGTACTGCCCTAGCTATGCGCTGGTTAGTAGACGCTGCTGCTAAGCGTTCTGAAAAAACAATGGCTTTACGTCTTGCTGGCGAGTTGCTTGATGCAGCTGAAGGTAAGGGTTCAGCGATTAAAAAACGTGAAGATGTGCACCGTATGGCTGAAGCCAACAAAGCCTTCTCTCACTACCGTTTCTAAGCGGATAAAACAGCCCCTATTCAGGAGGGTGGCAATTTTGGTTTTCACCATGTTGTCATCGAATCGCTTTAAGCTGCTTGGCAGCTTAAAGCGTCCTGTTTTAAACAACAAAATTTAGGAATGCAAGAAATCATGGCTCGTCAAACCCCAATTTCTCGTTATCGTAATATTGGTATTTCTGCGCACATCGATGCGGGTAAAACCACGACTTCAGAACGTATCTTGTTCTACACAGGTGTATCTCACAAACTAGGTGAAGTACACGACGGTGCAGCAACTATGGACTGGATGGAGCAAGAGCAGGAACGTGGTATTACCATTACTTCTGCTGCTACTACTTGTTTCTGGTCTGGTATGGGCAATCAGTTCGACCAACACCGTATCAACGTAATTGATACCCCGGGACACGTTGACTTCACAATTGAAGTTGAGCGTTCTATGCGTGTTCTTGACGGTGCATGTATGGTTTACTGTGCTGTAGGTGGTGTACAACCTCAGTCTGAAACTGTATGGCGTCAAGCGAACAAATACCAAGTTCCTCGTTTAGCATTCGTGAACAAGATGGACCGTACCGGTGCCAACTTCTTCCGTGTTGTTGAGCAAATGAAAACTCGTCTAGGTGCTCACCCTGTACCTGTTGTTATCCCAGTTGGTGCTGAAGATAACTTCCAAGGCGTAATCGACCTAATCGAAATGAAAGCAATCATTTGGGATGAAGCATCTCAAGGTATGCAATTCGAATATGGTGATATTCCTGCTGATCTACAAGCAACTGCTGAAGAATGGCGTACTAACATGGTTGAAGCTGCGGCTGAAGCTTCTGAAGAGTTGATGGACGAATATTTGAACAATGGCGACTTGTCGAAAGAACAAATCGTTGCTGGTCTTCGTGCTCAAACTCTGGCTTGTGAAATTCAACCAATGCTTTGTGGTTCTGCATTCAAAAACAAAGGTGTTCAACGTATGTTGGATGCTGTGATTGAATTCTTGCCATCACCGACTGAAGTTAAAGCAATCGAAGGTATTCTTGACGACAAAGCTGAAACTAAAGCTGTTCGTGAAGCATCTGACGAAGCTCCGTTCTCTGCGCTTGCGTTCAAAATCATGAACGACAAATTCGTAGGTAACTTAACTTTCGTACGTGTTTATTCTGGTGTGCTTAAACAAGGCGACCCAGTATATAACCCAGTGAAATCTAAACGTGAACGTATCGGCCGTATCGTGCAAATGCATGCGAACGAACGTCAAGACGTTGAAGAAATCCGCGCGGGTGATATCGCTGCATGTGTAGGTCTTAAAGACGTTACTACTGGTGATACACTTTGTGATGAGAAAAACATCATTACTCTAGAGCGTATGGAATTCCCTGAGCCAGTAATTTCTTTAGCTGTAGAGCCTAAGACTAAAGCTGACCAAGAGAAAATGTCTATCGCACTTGGTCGTTTGGCTAAAGAAGATCCATCGTTCCGTGTTCGCACTGACGAAGAATCAGGTCAAACAATCATCGCAGGTATGGGTGAACTTCACCTTGACATCCTTGTTGACCGTATGAAACGTGAATTTAACGTTGAAGCGAACATTGGTAAACCAATGGTTGCTTACCGCGAAACAATCAAAAAGACTGTTGAGCAAGAAGGTAAATTCGTACGTCAAACTGGTGGTAAAGGTAAATTCGGTCACGTATATGTTCGTTTAGAACCAATTGATGTTGACGAAACTGGTAAAGAATACGAATTCGCTGAAGAAGTTGTAGGTGGTGTAGTACCTAAAGAATTCTTCGGTGCGGTTGATAAAGGTATTCAAGAACGTATGAAGAATGGTGTCTTGGCTGGTTACCCAGTTGTGGGCATTAAAGCGACATTGTTCGACGGTTCTTACCACGATGTCGACTCTGACGAATTATCGTTCAAAATGGCGGGTTCTTATGCCTTCCGTGACGGTTTCATGAAAGCAGATCCTGTTCTTCTTGAACCAATCATGAAAGTTGAAGTAGAAACTCCAGAAGACTACATGGGCGATATCATGGGTGACTTAAACCGTCGTCGTGGTATGGTTCAGGGTATGGACGATTTACCTGGTGGTACTAAAGCAATCCGTGCTGAAGTTCCATTGGCTGAGATGTTTGGTTACGCGACTCAAATGCGTTCTATGTCTCAAGGTCGTGCGACTTACTCTATGGAATTTGCTAAATATGCTGAGACTCCACGTAACGTGGCTGAAGGCATCATTTCTAAGTTCCAGTCTGGCGGTAAAAAAGGTGACGACGAGTAATCTTTCGATTACTATAAGCCCAAACTAATTCATAGTTAAAAACCAAAATCACTTATGGAGCTAACCCTCCATAAGTATTTTAATAAGGAAGATCTCATGGCTAAGGCTAAGTTCGAACGTAACAAACCACACGTAAACGTGGGCACAATTGGTCACGTCGACCATGGTAAAACTACTTTAACTGCTGCAATTGCAACTATCTGTGCAAAAACTTACGGCGGTGAAGCGAAAGATTACGCAGCAATTGACTCTGCACCAGAAGAAAAAGCACGTGGTATTACCATTAATACTTCACACGTAGAATACGATTCTCCAACTCGTCACTACGCTCACGTAGACTGCCCAGGACACGCCGATTATGTTAAAAACATGATCACTGGTGCTGCTCAGATGGACGGTGCGATCCTTGTATGTGCTGCGACTGACGGTCCTATGCCACAAACTCGTGAACACATCCTTTTGTCTCGCCAAGTAGGTGTACCTTACATCCTTGTGTTCCTGAACAAATGTGACCTTGTAGACGACGAAGAGTTGCTTGAACTGGTTGAAATGGAAGTTCGTGAACTTCTTTCTACTTATGACTTCCCTGGTGATGACACTCCTGTTATCCGTGGTTCAGCTTTGGCTGCACTTAACGGTGACGCTGGTCAATACGGCGAGTCTTCAGTTCTTGCTCTTGTTGAAGCGCTTGACTCTTACATTCCAGAACCAGAACGTGCAATCGACAAAGCATTCTTGATGCCAATCGAAGACGTATTCTCAATTTCTGGTCGTGGTACGGTAGTAACTGGCCGTGTTGAATCAGGTATCGTGAAAGTAGGCGAAGAAGTTGAAATCGTAGGTATTAAAGACACAGTTAAAACAACTGTAACTGGCGTTGAAATGTTCCGTAAATTGCTTGACGAAGGTCGTGCAGGCGAGAACTGTGGTGTTCTTCTGCGTGGTACTAAACGTGAAGACGTTCAACGTGGTCAAGTACTTGCTAAACCAGGTACAATCAAGCCGCACACTAAATTCGATGCAGAAGTATACGTACTTTCTAAAGAAGAAGGTGGTCGTCACACTCCATTCCTTAACGGTTACCGTCCACAGTTCTATTTCCGTACAACTGACGTAACTGGCGCGATTTCTTTGAAAGAAGGCGTTGAAATGGTTATGCCTGGTGACAACGTAGAAATGTCAGTAGAATTGATTCACCCAATCGCAATGGACCCAGGTCTACGTTTTGCGATCCGTGAAGGTGGTCGTACAGTTGGTGCTGGTGTTGTTGCTAAAGTAACTGCATAAGTATTGATTGTGTAAAAAAAGCGTCCCTCTGGGACGCTTTTTTTATGGTTTTTATTTTATTAATTCGTTTTTTAAAATTTATCTTGTATAACCTTAGCTTATTTCTTGTATCGAAGAAGTGATTTGACGCATTGTTTTTTCCTGCGTCGAAAAAATAATTTTACTTATCATCAGTTTTTCTCTTGCGTCGGAACAAAGCAGTGCTGTATCCCTTGCGTCGAAAAAATAATTTCACTCATCATTATTTTTCCTCCTCATGTCCTAAACTGATATTTTCCTGACCCTATCTGCACTTATAGCAAGTTTTTAAACACGTAATATAACAATCAAGAAAAACAAAAGTGAATCTAGTTATATCGTTGCTAGATAGGAGTAAAGCATCATGAATGCAAAGGTTAATATGAGCAATCGTGCCGGTGCGAGTTTTCCTGTACGCCGTATGAACTTTGATTTTGAACACGTACCGGAATACTGGATGAATGGTTCAGCCGGGTTGACACACTTTATGACAGCGCTATCAGCGTTGTTTCCTGCAGGCGAAAAATTTTTTATCGACAGTGTTCGTGCCGTACGTCATCATCCTGCCTTAAAAGATAATGTAGAGTTACAAAAGGAAATCTCTGCCTTTATTGGCCAGGAAGCTATGCATACTCAGGAACATGTGGCTTTTAATGTATCAGCACAAAGATATGGGCATGATGTGGAGACCTTAGATCGCTATACTGATAAAGTGATTCAGACCACACGTAAATTGATGGCGAAAATAGCTAAACCTGTGGGTATTACTCAGGAAATGGTGGATTTGACTGCAACCACTGCACTTGAGCATTTTACTGCGACCATAGCATCGCAGCTTTTAAGCAATGCCTATATCCAGGAACTCATGACCGATGAAACCATGAAAACGATGTGGATGTGGCATGCAATTGAAGAAAATGAACATAAAGCAGTGGCATATGATGTATTCGAAGAAGTCTTTGGTAGGGGGGTGAAGTCATATGCTCTGCGCACTTCTTCATTGGTGATTGCAATGGCCACTTTATTTATCGTACAAAGTTATTTCCTTGCACGTCTTTTAAAACAGGATCAACAGTTTAACCTTGATTCACTGCAGGAGATTTATAGCTATGCCTATAGTCCATCTAAAGGCGTGATTACCGGTATGGGCAAGGAAATGTTGTTGTATTTCAAGCCAGGTTTCCATCCGAATGATGTCGATACCCATAGTTTACTGGAAAAATGGAAGGCTAAATTAGCCTTTTAAGCTGAAAAATGAGAGAGCGATAATGATCGCTCTTTTTTTTACTCGATTTTTATCACAAAGTTTTTATAATGCGAGGGTTAATTTTATATAAGATGAACGAAGATGATTCGTTTGATGCAAGCTGCGGATGTGTCGACTGTAGCAAAGATTGAAAGATTGGTCCAAAGCCATCCCTGGAGCGTTAAACAGTTTGAAGAAGCTGTCAGTAGTTATCAGAGCACAGTGATTGAACAAAATGGTCGGGTGGTTGGATTTTGTATTTTACAACCTGTGCTGGATGAAGCGAATTTGCTGTTGATGGCGATTGATCCATCTCAGCAGGGCAAAGGTCTAGGTTTTAAGCTACTGGATGCATCGCTTGCTATGCTGAAAAATAATCCCGTACAAATTTTTCTTGAGGTTCGCGAATCCAATATTGCAGCCATCAAACTGTATGAAAAAGCAGATTTTCATCAAATCGATTTACGTAAAAATTATTATCCAAATCCGGATGGATCAAAAGAGCATGCCATCATTATGGTGAAAGCATGCACAGATGATTTTGCAAGTTTGTTTAAATAGGAATGGTGACATTACTTGATGATGGGGTTGTTCCAGCCCGAAGGTAATGTCGTCATAAGGGAGTTGCCCAATTGCTGAATTTCTTCAGGGTTCAGCAAGCGGTTTAAGCGTCGCCATTGCCCATCAATCAACAGTTCCAAAGGTACATATTGCGATTTATAGTTCATTTTATCGGAATGCGGAACCCAATAGCCTAGATAGACATAAGGCAAACTTAAAGCTCTGACATGTTCAATCTGTTTGAGTACGGCAAAAACCCCTAGAGAACGGCGACTTTCATCAGGATCAAAGAAGGTATAGACCGCAGAAATTCCATCATCTAGCGGATCGCAGCTAGAAACAGCCAGCAGTTTGTCATCTTTCCAGAATTCGATAAAGAAACTGTCCGTACAGCTATGTACTAAAAATTTTTCGAATTGGTCCAGACTTGGTGGGAACATATCACCATCAGCATGACGTTCATTGATGTAGCGTTCATAGAGCTGATAATGAATGTTGGAAGCATCGGCTGTGCGGGTAATTTTGACCGTCAGATCCTGATTGCGTTTCCATGCCTTCTTTTGTGCATTGTTCATTTCAAATTCGGAAACAGGTACGCGGCAAGATAAACATTGACGGCAGAGATGGCATTCAGGACGATAGACAAAATCGCCACTACGACGAAACCCCAGACGTGAAAGTTCAGACAGGCTGACCACATCAATGCGATGGGCAGGATCTAAAAAGACCATCCGTGCCGATTTTTGTTCCAGATAACTACAGTTATGCGGTGGCGTAATGTAATACTGTAAATCATTGAGCAGGGACTTTGGGTGATACGAATTCATGGCAATCCCTCTTTTATTTTCATTCCATTAAACGCGCTTTTTGCGCTATTGTTTTACTTGAAAATACACCCTCTTGATATTTTTTCCAATCGATAGCGGACTGTTTTACAACATCTTGTAACGAATTAAGATATGCTTGCCGAGAAAGTGTACAGGCTCCCAAGCTGAGTAGATGATCATTGACCAATTGACAGTCAATCCAGGGCAAATTATTTTCCTGTCCAATCAGCATTAAAGTATAAAACGCCATTTTTGAGACATCGGTTTGCGTACTGAACATCGACTCACCAAAACAGCCGTGTCCAATGGTGACGCCATACAATCCACCAACGACTTTGCCTTCATCCCATACCTCAATACTATAGCCATAACCAGCTTCAAACAGCTGACAATATCCCTCAATAATGTCTTCCGAAATCCAGGTGTCATCAGCATAGCTGCGCGGCAGGGCACAAGAGCGTATGACCCGTTCAAAGGCCTGATTGACCGTGATTTGATAATCAAACTTTTTCATGTTGCGAATTAATGACTTACTCGGATGATAATCCTGCGGACGGATAATGCATCGTGGTTCCGGACTCCACCAGCAGATCGGTTCACCTTCAGAAAACCAGGGGAATAAGCCATGGGTGTAGGCTTCAAAAAGTGTAGAAGGGGAGAGGTCAGCACCGATGCAGATTAGACCCTTGCCATCGGGATCAGCCTCGATGGGGTCGGGGAAAATGAAGTCTGAGGGAGATAATGGATGCATGGGATTCAGCCTGAACGAGAAGAGTAACTGGCAATAAACATTTATGATTTTTATCATACAAAAAAAAACCGCCCAAAGAGGACGGTTTTTTTGAGTTGAATTGATTTATTTAAATCAGTCAGCCAAAGCATCTAGATATTTCTCGGCATCTAACGCAGCCATACAGCCTGAACCTGCTGAAGTAATCGCCTGGCGGTAAATACTGTCAGCAATGTCACCAGCAGCGAAGACACCCGCAACAGAAGTCGCAGTTGCATTACCTGCCGTACCACTTTGGACCTGGATATAACCGTCACGCAAGTTCAACTGACCTTCGAACATTGCGCTGTTTGGTTTGTGACCAATGGCGACGAACATCCCGGTCACTTCAACGTCTTGTGTTGAATCATCTTGGGTTGATTTTAAACGAACAGAAGTTACGCCAGATTTTGCATCGCCCAGAACTTCTTCGACCTGATGATTCCAGATAATACTGATTTTGCCTTCTTTTTCTTTAGCAAAAATATGATCTTGAAGGATTTTTTCAGAACGCAAGAAATCACGACGGTGAACCAGGGTCACATGCGAGGCAATATTAGAAAGATAAAGTGCTTCTTCTACAGCAGTGTTACCACCACCGACCACCATCACTTTCTGGTTTTTATAGAAGAAACCATCACAGGTTGCACATGCACTTACCCCTTGACCCATAAATGCAGCTTCAGACTCAAGACCTAAATACTGCGCTGTCGCACCAGTGGCAATGATGAGAGCATCACAGGTAAATTCTTCCATATCACCTTTCAGCACAAATGGGCGAACGCTTAAATCAACTTCATTGATATGGTCATAGACAATGTCGGTGCCAAAACGTTCTGCATGTGCCTGCATGCGTTCCATTAGCGCAGGACCGGTCAGACCTTCAGGATCACCCGGCCAGTTATCTACTTCAGTGGTTGTAGTGAGTTGTCCACCCAGTTGCAAGCCTGCAATCAGGGTAGGCTTCAAGTTTGCACGCGCTGCATAGACCGCTGCGCTATAGCCAGCAGGACCCGAACCTAAAATAATCAGTCTTGAGTGACGTGCGCTCATCCGCTGCATCCTTTTTTATTTAGAAATTTGTGGAATTATACGTGAAACTGTATAACAGTGGTGTGCGATTAAAGTCGATATTATTGATCATGCAAATCGATTTGAGCTATATAGAACAACAGTGCTGTGTTAGATACTCAATCTGGTATATTTCTAAGCAGCAGCCACTACATAATATTGCATCTTTTTTTGTGGAACAGGTGCATAATACGCGTTTATTGTGAAACTATTTTGTCTTAGTTTCTTACAAAAAACATGAATGAAAAATTGGTTACAGGACAGTATATGACTGCGGTGTCGAGTGTTTATGCACAGCGCTTAATAAAGACATTATTTTTAGTTTCATTTGGAATTTATTTATTCCTTGCAACAGTGACCTATACGCCTTTTGATCCGGGCTGGATGCACATTTCCAGTGATACCCAGCATGTATCGAA
The DNA here is from genome assembly GCF_013420295.1 of Acinetobacter sp. YH01018. NCBI lineage: Bacteria > Pseudomonadati > Pseudomonadota > Gammaproteobacteria > Moraxellales > Moraxellaceae > Acinetobacter > Acinetobacter sp. YH01018. The sequence continues at coordinate 16,310 of NZ_VOYL01000023.1, read as the reverse complement.
TGCCAGCGGAGTTGCCGGGGCGTGGATTGCAGATTTACTGTTCGGTTTCTTAGGCTGGGCGAGTTTGCTCATTCCAATTTTTCTCTTCGTTGAGGCAATTCAGGTCTGGTGGCCGTATAGCTTTTTGAATAAACCTTTTCGCTATGCTGCACAGTTCTTTATTTTACTGGCGACAGCAAGTCTGTTGTATCTGTATTGGCAAGTGCCGGCTGATACGCTGGATAATTCGTCGGGCGGGATCATTGGGTATGAGTTGGGGCAAAGTCTTACCCAGATTTTAACCATTTATGGTGCAACGACTTTTCTGCTGCTGTTTTGGCTGGTTTTATTCACCTTTGCATTTGGGGTGAAGTGGAACAAAACCTGGGTTACGCTCAAGGCGACACCTGCTTATTTACAAGACTTATTTTATAAAAATGTGCCTGAAGCCGAATCTGCATTTGACCGGACAAATCCTGAAGTCAAAAAATCATTGGTAAATAACAAACAAAAAACAGCCACAGAAAAAGTAGCAGTAGTAGCCGAACATAAGGAAGTAGAATTGTCACCAGTCGTTCGTGATCCGGCTGCAGAGCGCCTGTTCGATGACATGGTTGAAAAAGAGCAGTCTGCGCAGCAACAACTGGTGGATGAGGAAGATGAGGCGGAATTTGAACAAATTTTAGAAAAAGCCCATCGTCTGGAACAGAATACACATCGTGTTGTGGCTACAGGTGAAGTGTGGCGTGCATTACATGCAGATGAAAATCAAAATCATAACCAAGATATTGATGCACTGTTAAAAGCGGCTGAAGAATCTGGACCCCATACACCACATGACCATTTTCAGGCATTTGTTGATGAGCAACCTGCAGCAACGACTCCGCAGACCTCGAAGCAAAATCTGGATTGGGATGATGACGAAATTTTTGATGAATTGCTTGCAGCTGTGCCGGGTGGAAAAACTGCAACAGATGTACATACGCCATTTAATTCTGTGAATCCAGAACCAGCAGTAGTCATCCCTGAAGAAAAAATGCTGACAGCATCTGCAAGTATCACGGTATCGCCATCACTGAATCATAGTACGCCTAAAAATAGCGCACTGGATGACGAGTTTGATGAACTGGATGATCTGCTGGTAGATAATTTACCGGTGGATCACTTGGAGCCAGCAGCGCCTGTAGCAGCACGTACTACGAGTAGTTATGCCCAATCTTCAGCCTTTGTGCGTGCAGAAATCAATACTCAATTGCAGCCGCAATCCACCATTTCTGAAGATGAAAAGGCGTTGATTGCTGCCAATAAAGATGCCTTCCGTGAAGTTTGGCAGGAAACGGCTGGAAAACCTGTCGACGAGCTTGAATTGGATGAAGATGATTTTGATCCGGATGCCCCTTTAACCGATGCCATGGGTCGTCCGATGTCTCGTTCCATGCAGGTGGCGCAAAAACGTCGTGATTTGCCGCCATTGCCAGGTCTGGAGCTGCTGGATAAGGTTGACCCTAACAAGAAGGTGAATTTCACTGCCGAGCAATTGGCACGATTATCCGAGTTACTTGAAATTAAACTGCAAGAGTTTAATGTGAAAGCCAAAGTGATAGAAGCACAGCCTGGCCCTGTAGTGACACGTTTTGAGCTGGATTTGGCACCGGGGGTAAAAGCCTCTAAAGTGACCAATATTTCACGTGACTTGGCGCGTTCAATGTCAATGGCATCGGTACGTGTAGTCGAGGTCATTCCGGGTAAACCTTATATCGGGATTGAAGTACCGAACAGTAGCCGTGAAATGGTTCGCTTGATTGAGCTGGTACAGATTCCCAAATTCAATGATTCTGATGGCATTCTTTCCATGGCTATGGGTAAAGATATTTCGGGTAATCCTGTGATTACCGAACTGGGTAAAGCTCCGCATATGCTGGTTGCCGGTACAACCGGTTCTGGTAAATCGGTTGCGGTGAACTCGATGATTCTATCGATGTTGCTGAAGTACACGCCTGATCAACTACGTCTGATCCTGATTGACCCAAAACAGCTGGAACTGGCCAACTATAATGATATTCCGCATTTGCTCACGCCAGTCGTGACCGACATGAAAGATGCGGTCAGCGCCTTGAACTGGTGTGTCAATGAAATGGAACGTCGCTATAAGCTGATGTCTTTCCTGAAAATTCGTAAGCTGAGCGACTATAACCGTAAGGTTGAAGAAGCGATTGCCAATGGTGAAGAACTGTTTGACCCGACCTGGAAAGCCAGCGAATCGGTTGTGGGCGAACGTGCACCGCGTCTGACTCCATTGCCATCTATTGTCATTGTGGCGGATGAATTCGCCGATATGATCATGCAGGTGGGTAAAAAAGCGGAAGAAATGATTACCCGTTTGGCGCAGAAATCGCGTGCGGCAGGAATTCACCTGTTACTTGCGACACAGCGTCCATCAGTGGATGTGATCACCGGTTTGATTAAAGCCAATATTCCAACCCGTGTAGCATTGCGTGTGAACTCGAAAATTGACTCGCGTACCATCCTGGATGCTGGTGGTGCAGAAGACTTGTTAGGTCATGGTGATATGTTGTTCCTTGGCCCAGGCAAGATTGAACCGGAACGTGTGCACGGTGCCTTTATTGCCGATGACGAAGTGAACCGTATCTGTGATGCATGGCGTGAACGTGGCGCACCAAACTATGTCGATGAAATCTTAACGCCATTTGATGAAGAGCCAAGTAGCCGTGGTTTTGAAGATGGCGGAGAAGGTGGTTCGGACCGTGATGCGCTTTATGATCAATGTGTATCTTTTGTGCTGGAAACCCGTAAGGCATCCACATCTTCGCTACAGCGCAAGTTTAGCCTGGGTTATAACCGTGCTGCACGTATCATTGACCAGATGGAAGAAAATGGCATTGTTAGCGGTATGGGTGCCAACGGTAAACGTGATATTTTAATTTAAGTGTAGATATCAAGAAAAAGGCCTGCAAATGCAGGCCTTTTTCTTGAGCACAATTGGACGATATCAGGTAAATTAAGTGAATATTCATGAAAAACAAAAGTATCATGCAGCTCGGGAAAGACTGAAATATTTCATTAAGGATACAGATAGAGCATGAATATTGTCATGGCGCTATTTCCATTGATCATTTTGATTGCAATGGGATATCTACTTAAACAGACACGTTTTGTCACAGATGAATTTTGGGGAAACTCTGAAAAGCTCAATTATTTTATCTTGTTTCCTAGCTTACTCTTTTTGAATTTATCTCATGTCGAGCTAGAGATGCTTACTGTGTCGAGCATGCTGGGAATCTTGATCCTGATAATTTTGCTGGCAGCTATGGCTCTTTTTGTGGCCAAAAAAATCTATAACATTCCAGTACAGCGTTTTGGCGTGTATATGCAAAGCCAGGTGCGCTTTAATACCTATATCGGCCTGTCGCTCATGGCATCTTTATTTGGACCGAAAGGCATGCAAATGTTTGCCATGCTGATCGCTGTCGCGATCCCTTTGGTGAATATTCTGTCGGTACTGGCATTATCCAGTTTGAGCTGGAACACACTTGGAAAAACAGTTATTTCGATTACAAGAAATCCATTAATTCTCGGCTGTATTGTTGGCGTGGGTTTCAATCTGCTGAATCTGCCCTTAATTGATGGCATAGGGCAACTTGTGAAATTACTTGCTGCAATGAGCTTGCCTTTGGGTTTGCTGTCAGTGGGGGCAGCATTGCAATTTGACCAGTTTAAAATCAATATCTATCGTTTATTGATGAATGTGTTTGGGCGTTTGCTCATCATGCCCATTTTGGCATTTGCAGTATGCCAGGCTTTTGATTTAAGTCATTTAGAACGCATGATTTTAGTGGTATTTTTTAGTTTGCCGACAGCTTCAGCTTCTTATATTCTGACCCGGGTATATCAGGGTGACCATCGATTAATGGCGGCTGTAATTAGTTTGCAGACAATCTGTTTTGCGGTGACTTTTCCCGCATTGATGTTATTGCTGCCTTAAAATAAAAGTTTAAAAGAAAATTATTTTGATAAAAAAGCCTGGCTGTTCTATGCAAACAGCCAGGCTTTTTTATATTTTACTTAAGCAAACTTAGCAAGCACTTCCAGAAAGCCTTCGCTTTGACGCGGGTACTGTGCAATCACATCATGAATGCGTTGACCTTCAGGATTGGTGGCGTTGACATCACGGCCATCGGCAACGAATTGAGTCAGTAAACGCTCATAATCATTTGGACGCATGTGCTTGAATGCATGATAAAGCACATGAAAATCAGCATTAACGCCTGCAGGAGGTAGCTGGGTTAAGTAGGCAAATACACGCTCATCTGACCATTCTTCATTGAACGTTGCTGGCTGAGATAATGCCATCGCAATCTCCTTGGTATACTGATTAAAATAAAAAAGGCAAAATATGAGGCTAGACAAAGCGGTTTTGCTCGACCCTGCCAACTTGAAGCACAGCTTCTCGTCTTGCGGCTGACTAAAGCAGTACCTAAATTGTTCAGGCACTTCGAAGCACAGCTTCTCGTCTTGCGCCTGAACAAAGCAGTGCTTTGTTCAGGCTCATATTTTGCCTTGATTCAATTTGCTTGACTAATCAAAAATCAGATTATCGCTCTTCAGGCAAATTGATATTCATTTCTAACATTTCAATATTGGCTTCAGAACGAACCGACATTTGAATGTGTTGTTCATCTACACCACGGACATAGCGGTTGACCACCTGCATGATTTCTTTCTTCATGAGGTCAATCTTTTCCTGACTTAAGCGTTTGCCTAGACCCTGTTCAGAGGCGACAATGACTTTTAAGCGATCTTTAGCAGTCTGTGCACTTGATGGTTTATCCTCACTACTAAAAAGTTTACTCCAGAATCCTGCCATTTCTTACGCTCCAAATAGTCTTGCTAACCAGCCTTTAGGTTTGACTTCAATATGACGGTAAGGACGTTCTTCACCCAAAAAGCGCGCTACAAGGTCATCATAAGCCTGACCTGCAGCTTCTTCAGTAAACAGAATAACCGGTTTACCTTCGTTAGATGCTTGCAGTACGCTCTTACATTCAGGAATCACACCTAGTGTAGGGACACGTAAGATATCTTTAGAAATATCGTCAATGGTTAACATTTCTTGTTTATCAGCACGTTCAGGGTTGAAACGTGTAATACAAAGATGCTTACGGATGCGACCTTCGTTCTGCTCTACCTTTTTGGTTTTGCTGTCCAGCATACCAATAATACGGTCAGAGTCACGTACAGAGGAAATTTCCGGGTTGGTCACAATGATCGCTTCATCTGCATGATACATGGCCATGATGGCACCACGTTCAATCCCTGCAGGCGAATCACAAATAATATAATCAAACTCTTGAGAAAGTTCATCCATAACGCGTGCAACACCTTCATCGGTCAAGGCATCTTTGTCACGGGTCTGTGATGCAGGCAAAATATATAAATTTTCAATATCTTTGTCACGAATAAGTGCTTGTTGAAGACGCGCTTCGTTATTCAATACATTCACAAAATCATAAACAACGCGACGTTCACAACCCATAATTAAATCAAGGTTACGTAAACCCACGTCAAAATCGATCACAACAGTTTTGTGACCACGAAGGGCTAAACCTGTTGCAAAAGATGCACTTGTAGTAGTTTTACCTACACCACCTTTGCCTGATGTTACGACAACAATTTTCGCCACCGAATCCACTCCTGTTATGGTTCAAACCCCTTTTTAAATATGGGGCTTTTGGTGTTTATTTATACATTAAAACTCGAGAACTTCAAAGACAAGTTCTTGATGATCATTCAAGTAAATATGGACAGATTTTTTCAGGACATGTTGTGGAATGTCATCTGCCACACAATATGTCCCTGCAATCGATACCAGTTCTGCTTCCAGTGAATGACAGAAAATACGCGCTGCACCATTCCCGCCTGCGCCGGCGATGACTCTACCACGTGCGCTACCATAAATATGTATATTTCCTGAAGCAATGACTTCAGAGCCGCTATTGATTCCTGCGTTAAGAATAATATCGCCATGATCCTGAACCAGGCATTGACCGGTGCGCAAAATTTCATCGTGATAAGAGGTCACATGGCTGATGACACGAGCTGGTTTGACTGGCTCTTCTTCAGCACTGTGGGTTGGGGCAGAGTCAACTTCAGGTTTGGCCTCAACCACTTGTTCTTTGGTCGCTTTAATACGCTGTAAAGGTTTGTTGTCTGCGGGCAGAATAGGAAACTGAATGGCCCGGGCTTCATCGGAAAGAATACCGTCAATCACGCCCATCGGCTGTAAGTCCAGACTGATCAATAGCTGAATCAGTGCAATCAGTTCCTGTTCTACCGTGCTGTCAATAATGACCAGCGTGCCATGAGAAGCAGTTTCTTGGAGCATTTGAGTCAATTGCTGGCGGATTGCATTGTGATCATTGGTGTCAAAAGTTAATCGGGTAAAATTAACCATTCTGCCTGTAATCCGTATATCAGCCATAATTATTCCTTAAGACTTCTGACTCATTAATTTTATGTCGAAGTGATGTTGTAAATAGAGCAAATGCTAGAACAAATTGCAGCTTTTCTCTAGCCACGTTTTCAATATTTTTAATTTCATGATCATTCTTTAACTTGATCATGCTGTTCCAGGATTTGTTGCCATTGTTTTACTTTTACCTGTTTGCGAATGGCTTCTAAACTCTCAAAAACAGCCGATTCCACCAGGTTTTCCACATAGGTATTATTTTCAAATTGTATTTGACTGATTTTATTCGAAATTTCTAAATATGCCAGATTTTTTTCATTTTTATGACCGTATGCAAAAGGTTCAATCAGCCCCAGCGTAATATTTTCTCCCAAACGTTGTCCAATGCTCTGGATTTGTTGCTCGATGCGTCCCCCCACAATCGGAATCAGGCGCAATAATTGGGTCAGTTCAGGGGTGTCTTCAATGGCACGATTGACAATGTCGCCGACATTTTCGGCAATCATGATTTTTTGTGCCTGCAGCTCTTTGCCTAAAGACTCTTGCAAAATATCCGCCAGGGCAGCAGCAAACATGTCACGGTGATGGGCAACCAGATCTTCAATCAGTTTTTTATGTGTGGTACTGGTCGAGAGTTCACGTTTTATGCCATCTAAGACCGTAAGTACAATACGGCTGGTGAGTTCTTCAAGCACCATGTGGTAATAGAATTTAGCCCGCCGATACCAAGCGTCCGGAATGACTTTATAACCATGCTGGTGCAGGTTGTAGCCGATGGCCCCGGCACGTAATAAACGTAAGAAACGCAGCTGCGGAATAATGGAGAGAATTTCGTACCAGTGAATAAAGGGAAAGAAAAACCAGCGCTTATGATGTTGCCCAATGACCGCAATTACCCAGCGGGCCAGCAGTTCAATGACCAGAAAACTGGTAAACCAGCTTTCGGTAATGATGACCCAGGGACGCAATGAGTTACGGTAAAAATGTAACAGTTCAGGAAGATGAATAAAGTCAAACAGCCAGCCGCCAAAATCACTCATCAGAATGGCATTGGCACTCAGGCAGAACAGGTTGATGATGATCAGAATCATCATAAAAATGTCATAGCCCAGTGCGACTTTCCATCCCCAAGTACCTTTTTTTACAAAAGAAAAGGTGGGGGATGTGATCTGGTCGTCTTGCTTCATTTTTTTCCTTGCGTGTACTTAAGCTTTCGCAGCCAATTCTTGCTGCATGCGTTCAATCAGTTGGTCTTTCTCAGTCCATAGCGCATGAACCCATTGCTGAAAACGTTCACGATATTCAGCATCATCTTCATAATTACCACCTAATACCCAGTCTGGAATATCGATTTTACGCAAATTCACCGCAATGCGATTGACCTCTCCTAGCCAGAAATCGCCATAACCTGGGACACCATCTGGATAAACAATAGTCATGTCGACCAGCGCATCAATTTTGTCACCTAAAATGTTGAGGGCCAAGGCTAAGCCACCCGCTTTAGGTTTGAGTAAATGTTTATAAGGTGATTGCTGCTGCGTATGCTTCTCTGGCGTAAAGCGCGTACCTTCCAAATAGTTCAATAAGGTAAAAGGTTGACTTAATAGCTGCTCGCAGGCTTTACGCGATTCTTCCATATCACGGGTTTTAAGTTCCGGATTTTTTGCAATCTGTTCCTTGCTATGGCGCTTCATCATCGGGAAGCCCAAAATTTTAAAGGCTTGCCCCACGAAAGGAATAAAGATCAGCTCCCACTTGGTAAAGAAACGGGTAAGTGGCATGCGGGTTAAACCAAAATATTGATTTACCGTAGTATCCACCCAGCTTTGATGGTTACAGGTCATCAGGTAACGGCCTTGCATACTGAGCTCTAAACCTTTCTCAATCGTGATATCCCACTTTAAGTTGGGCAATACATGGTCGATCAGCCAATTATTGACACTGAGCCAGCTGTTGGTAATTTGAATGTTGGTTTCGTCTATTTTACGTGATTTTTTAATGAGTTTGGTTAATCCCAAAGCGAGTACAGGTGGTCCATGAAAAAAAGTACTTCCAGTAATGACCGATCCGACAGTAAGCCCGCGAGATATTTTTTTTAATATCGGTTGCTTGGTATTTTGAGATGACATATAAAAAAAGGCCTTAAAAGAAAATCATCGAAGGTTTTTATTTAGTATTCAATATAATTGTAGAATTTAAAATAAAAAAGTCTATTCATACAAGTATGGAGAAATTGTGCTGAAGTTATTCTTGACACTCAGCTGAAATATTACAAAATGTAACTAATAAATGGGTTATTTACAAAAAATCAATGGTATGCCGATTTTTTTTAATTCATTATTCCACTATACGATAAAACACAAGAAGGAGGCATGCGATGCGTGCACTAGTCATTTCAGCAGCAGTAGCAGGGGCATTGGCACTATCAGGCTGTCAAACAACTGGCAACAACATTGGCGGTATGGAATACGATAAAACAGCAATTGGCGCAATAGTGGGTGCAGCTGCGGGTTATGGTCTTTCTAAAAGTAACGCAAATACAAGCGCTCAAAATAACCGTGCTGCAGCAATCGGTGCTGTATTAGGCGGTGCAACAGGTGTATATCTGGACAATAAAGAGAAAAAATTACGTCAACAAATGGCGGGTACTGGTGTAGATGTTACACGTAATCCGGATGGTTCTGTTGGCCTGATTATGCCGGGTAATATTACTTTTGATACCAACAAATCGAATATCAAACCGAACTTCTACGCAACTTTGAACAAAGTTGCACAAACACTGACTGAAGACAACAAGAGCGGTATTCTTGTAACAGGTTATACAGACAGCACGGGTAATGACTCGATTAACATTCCATTATCTCAAGCGCGTGCTCAATCAGTAGCTAACTATCTTGCCGGTCAGGGCGTGGCACGTACACGTATTAATGCACAAGGTCAAGGTTCAGCGAACCCAATCGCATCAAATGCGACTGCTGAAGGCCGTGAACAAAACCGTCGTGTAGAAATCAGCATTTACGCGGTTCAATAATTCTTCATTTAAGTTCATGATGAATTGAAAAGACCACCTTCGGGTGGTTTTTTTATGAATGTCAAATCTGTATTTTAGGTTATGCAAGTTGGGTGGAGATGACTATAATCGAGCTCCAATTAACACGAGGAAATCCTATGTCATCGGCAAGTCAACTGAATGACAAGCAACTTGAAGCTATGAAATACACTCAAGGGCCCTTGTTAGTACTTGCAGGGGCAGGTTCGGGTAAAACCTCGGTAATTACGCGAAAAGTCGCACATCTAGTCAAGAATTGCGGTATACCGGCACATCGGATCACGGCCATGACCTTTACCAACAAAGCAGCACGCGAAATGAAGGAGCGTGTCGGTAAATTATTGTCTCGTGAAGAAGCCAAAGGTCTGTCTGTTTCAACTTTCCATACCTTTGGTCTGAATTTGCTCCGATTGGAACTCAAACATACCCCATTAAAAAATAATTTTTCTATTCTGGATGCCGATGATTGTAAGCGTATCCTGATGGATTTAATGCACCGTGATAATTTATCCGGCGCGGAAAGTAAAGAACTCATTGCCAAGGCAATGAAGATGATTTCGGACTGGAAAAATGACCTGATTCCACCGGAACAAGCACATACCACCTGTGAAACCACTGAAGATGTCCAGTTTGCGCATTTATATCAGCTTTATGAACGCAACCTGCGTGCCTATAATGCGGTGGATTTTGATGACCTGATCGTGATGCCGACCCGTTTGTTGCAGGAAAATGCTGAAGTCCGGGATAAATGGCAAAATCGGGTGCGTTATCTGCTGGTGGATGAATATCAGGATACCAATACCGCACAGTATATTCTGGTGAAACTGCTGGTCGGTGTGATGGGACAATTTACTGCGGTAGGTGATGATGACCAGTCCATTTATGCCTGGCGTGGGGCAAAGCCTGAAAATATGGCTTTGTTGAAGGAAGATTTTCCGAATTTAAAAGTCATTAAATTAGAACAAAATTACCGTTCCACCAGCCGTATTTTGAAAGCGGCGAATACGGTGATTGGCAATAATCCGCATATTTTTGATAAAAAACTCTGGTCGGATAAAGGCCATGGTGAGGCGATTCGGGTCATTACCTGCCGTAATGATGATGATGAATCTGAACGCGTAGTGAAGGATCTGATCACCCATAAGCTGATGAATGGAAAAAACTGGAAGGATTATGCGATTTTGTATCGCGGTAATTTTCAGGCCCGTATTTTAGAAACACAGCTGCGTCAAATGCAGATTCCATACAAGCTTTCTGGCGGCCAGTCTTTCTTTGCTCGTGCAGAAATTAAAGACATCATGAGTTATTTGCGTCTGATTATTAACCCTGAAGATGACAGTGCATTTTTACGGATTATTAACACGCCGAAACGTGCCATTGGACCTGTAACCTTAGAAAAGTTAGGTCTATTTGCACAGGAGAATCATTTGTCATTGCTGGCAGCGGCAGGTGATCAGCGCCTGACTATGGTAATGCCGAAAAAAGCGACTACACAACTGGCTGAATTTTATGATTTTATTGGTAATTTTACCCGTAACCTGCTGGATGATGACGAGCCTGTGCCAATTATTCGCCAGATGATGCAGGAAGCAGGCTATATCGATTACATCAAGGAATCCGCAGCAACGCCAGCGCAGGAAAAAACCAAGCTGGATAATATTGAAGTGCTGTATAGCAGCATTCAGAGCCTGATTAACCGCGCTGAAGATGTTGATGACAAGAATATTGAAAGTGTGATTCGTAAAATGGTACTGCTGGATATGCTGGAGCAGCAGCAGGAAGAAGAAGATACCGATAAAGTGAATTTATTGACTTTGCATGCATCCAAAGGTCTTGAGTTTCCTTATGTGTATTTGATTGGGCTGGAAGAAGAAATTCTGCCGCATAAAAACTCGATCGCAGCCGAAACAGTGGAAGAAGAACGCCGTTTGATGTATGTGGGTATTACCCGTGCTCGTCAAGGTTTGACGATTACTTTGGCCGAGCAGCGTAAAGCGGGCGGGCAGATGAAACAGATGACCCCAAGCCGATTCCTGGATGAATTGCCGCAAGATGAACTGGAATGGCTAGGTCGCAAGAAAAAACTGGCAGGTAATATTGATCCAAAATTGCAAGCCCAGCATTATCTGGAAAATTTACGCGCGCTAATCAAACGTTAATTCACGATTTAAACCATGCAACATTTAAACTATGCAATTAGGAAAAAACAAATGAAAGTTCAAGTGAAAGTACTCGATACACGTTTAGGCAATGAGTGGCCTATGCCGACCTATGCGACTTCGGGTTCAGCAGGTTTGGACTTGCGAGCTTGTGTCGATGAAGCGACTGTCATTGAACCGGGTCAAACAGTATTGGTGAAAACCGGTTTGGCTATTTATATTGAAGATACAAATTTTGCTGGCTTAATTTTGCCCCGTTCAGGTCTGGGTCATAAACATGGGATTGTTTTAGGCAATCTGGTCGGCCTGATTGATTCGGATTATCAAGGCGAGTTGATGGTATCGGTTTGGAATCGTAGCCAAACAGCATTTACCTTGCAACCGGGTGAACGTTTAGCACAATATGTACTTGTTCCTGTTGTCCAGGCGCAGTTTGATATTGTGAATGAATTTGAAGCGACTGAACGCGGTGCAGGCGGTTTTGGCCATACGGGTAAAGGCTAAGTTTGATTTAGCATAAATATGACAAAACCTGATGCCAAACAATATTATTTGTTTGGCATCAGGTTTTTTTCTTTCTTTAATTTGAACAGGATTTTATTTAAAATAATTAGCTTTTTTATAAAAAAAGTACAAATAAACAATGAATTATATTATTAAAATGCAAAATAATTTTTAATGTATGGATCAGTTAAAAATATTTTTATTGTTTTTGTAAATAATTGTTTTAAATTAAAGTTATTTGAATACTTTTGTTTTCTAATTTCACAAATGATTTATTTTTCAATCAAATAAAGTATTTTTAAAACAAAATTGTAAGAAACTTTTACCGTTGCTTAATAACACGAAATGCTTTTAAATATTAATCTTCTTATTTCATCAGATGATGCACTGGTTGTGAATACTGAGCTAATCCAGCATGCCATGAAATTCTCATTTCATGGGTTATTCTAAAGTAGAAGATGTCATCATGAATTTTAAAAATAAAAAATTTCCTCTACAAATTTTTCGTGCCTATGATATTCGTGGAAAAATATCACTTTTGACGCCTGAAATTGTACAAGCGACTGCCTATGGATTGGTTGAGCAATATCACAAGGCTGGGCAAACACAGCTGGCTATCGGCTATGACGCACGTTTAACCAGTCCTCAATATGCAGAAATTATCAGACGGGTATGTGAAGAAAAAGGACTGCATGCCACAATCATTGGCTGTTGTTCGACACCCCTTTTATATTTTATTGCCCGTCAGTTTGGCGGTAATGGCATTATGATTACAGCCAGCCATAATCCAAAAACTGACAATGGAATTAAATGGATTATTCAGAGCGAACCACCCTGTCCAGACATGATTCAACAGGTCGGTCAGAGCGCGAGCGCAGCTTTTGATCTATTACATAATCTGGTAATTCAACCGGTTCAGCATGAAATTGTGGTGAAATACTGTCTTGAATATCAACAGGCACTCCTAAACGATATCCAGTTAAAGCGACCATTTAAGGTGGTGCTGGATGGCCTGAATGGTTCAGCTGGACGCTGTGCAGCCCTGGTGTTAAAAAAACTGGGCTGTGAGCTGACCGCTATCCGTTGTGAAGCCAATGGCCATTTTCCTGACCATGCACCCGATCCGTCACAAGAGAAAAATCTGGCAGAGTTAAAGCAGACCGTGCTTGAACAGCAGGCTGATATTGGTATTGCTCTGGATGGCGATGGCGACCGGGTCGTGTTGATTGATGAACATGGCACCACGATCTCCGCAGACCGGTTGTTGTCGCTATTTTCAGAAATGTGTCTGAAAACCCATCCTGGTCATGAAGTGGTTTTTGATGTCAAATGTTCCACCATGGTGGCGAATACTGTGCGTCATCTAGGCGGACAGGCCAAAATGATTCGTACCGGAAGCTCTTTTTTACGGACTTACATGTCGCAGTCCAAAGGCAGAGCTGTATTTGGTGGAGAATATGCAGGTCATTATGTGTTTAATGACGGGCGTGGTTTTGGCTATGATGATGGCTTGTATGCGGCATTACGGGTACTGGAATATCTTGGTCAGCAGGCGGATTTAACTCTATCCCAGGCCTTAAAGGCTTATCCGGAACGTTATTGCACTGAAGATACTTATATCAGTACGCATAACATAGAGCCCAAAGCAGTATTGCATGATGTCGAAATGCAAAGTCAGGATTTTGGTGCCCAGTTAAGTAAAATTGATGGGGTACGACTTGATTTTAAAGATGGATTTGGCATTATTCGGGCATCGAATACCGGGGAATATTTTACCGTGCGCTTTGATGCGGATAATCCTGTAAGATTAAACGATATTCGACATACATTTGTTTCCATGTTAAGTGACCGATATCCTCAAATCGCACAAGACATTTTAGATGCTCAATAAGGAGAGGTGAATGCCATATCAACATACCGGCCTCGACAAAGCACAAGTTTTGACTGAAGCTTTGCCGTACATTCAACGTTTTGCAGGTAAAACGCTGGTTGTGAAATATGGTGGCAATGCAATGACCGACCCAGAGCTGGAAAGCTCGTTCGCGCGTGACATTGTATTGTTGAAAACGGTCGGTCTGAATCCGATTGTGGTGCATGGTGGTGGTCCGCAAGTCGATTCATTTTTGAAACAGTTAGGCCGCGAATCTGACCGTATTGATGGCATGCGTGTCACTGACCCTGCAACCATGGAAGTGGTGGAAATGGTTTTAGGCGGTAGCGTGAACAAATCCATCGTGAATCTGATTAACCAGCATGGTGGTCGTGCCATTGGTTTGACTGGTAAAGATGGCAACCTGTTACGTGCCCAGAAGTTATTGATGGAAAAAACCGCTGAAGATGGCACGGTCAAGCATATTGATCTTGGTCTGGTGGGTGAAGTCGTTGGTGTGAAAACCGACGTTCTGGAAATGTTTACCCAAGGGGATTTCATTCCTGTGATTGCACCTCTGGGTGTCGATGAAGAAGGCAATACCTATAACATCAATGCCGATTTGGTGGCAGGTAAAGTCGCTGAAGCTTTAGGCGCAGAAAAACTTATTCTGTTGACCAATATCACCGGTGTGCTGGACGAAAATAAGAACTTGCTGACGGGTTTAACGACCCAGGAAGTGGACCGTTTAATAGAAACCGGTGTGATTTATGGCGGCATGATTCCAAAAGTGGGCTGTGCACTAGATGCAGTCAAAGGTGGTGTGGTCAGCGCACATATTGTTGATGGCCGTGTTCCACATGCCACTTTATTGGAAATTTTTACCGATCATGGGGTAGGAACTTTAATTACCAACCGTGCCAAGCATTAAACCGTGATTTTAAAAAGCCTCCTTGTGAGGCTTTTTTATGGCGTCTATTTTGACCCGCTCAATAGACTGATGATTGAAATCTCAATTTTGTCTTAATACATAAAATCGTGATGACTATCGTGAATTGAGATTTGCAACCCTCTGCCCAGTCATGCAAAATAGAAAAATCATGTATTTGCTGTTTGATCAAGATTATGTGCCAGTTACTCGGAATGAATTGTGCTACGCCAACGGATGTGACTTTCTCATTTCGTGGTTTTTCTCAGCGTGCTGGCATTACATCAGACCATTGTGATGGTTTTGGCATTGCTTTTTTTGAAGATAAAGCCTGCCGACTTTTTGTCGATAATCAATCCGCAGTTGAATCGCCGATTGCTGAACTGATCCGTAATTATCCCATTAAGTCGCGCAATGTGATTGCACATATCCGTAAAGCCACCCAGGGTAAAATCAATCTGGAAAATTCACATCCCTTTAGCCGTGAGCTTTGGGGACGGCAGTGGATTTTTGCCCATAATGGTGATTTACATGACTTTAATCCAACTTTATCGGGGCGTTTTACTCCGGTTGGCAATACCGACAGTGAGCGTGCATTCTGTTATTTGTTAGATCAACTGGTACTTAAGTTTGGTTACCATGAACCCAAACTCGATCAGGTGTTCGATTTATTGGCTGAAGTTTCTCCAAAAATAGCCGAACATGGCACCTTTAATTTCTGCCTGTCGAACGGTCAGGCACTCTTTACGTATGCGATTACCAAATTGCACTGGCTGGTACGTGAATATCCTTTTAAACCTGCACAATTGATTGATCTGGACGTTGAAGTTGATTTCAGTCAGGTTACGACTCCAGAAGATCGTGTCGCCGTCATTACCACAGAACCTTTAACCCAAAATGAAACCTGGAACGCTTTTGTACCAGGAGAGATGATTTTATTTCAGGATGGCCGACCGGTTCGGAAACAGCAGACTCATGTTGAGCGTTTAGAACGTGAACGCTTGAATCCGGCATTGAAACGAATCACTAAAGCCGATCAATATTGATTGCAATTTCAGATAAAACTTTAGTGTCAGATATTTATTAGATAAATATCTGACTTTATTATTTATAATCGGTTGAAATATTTTAAAATTTTATTGCCAGATTTTAATCTTACTGGCTTCGGGATATTTTTATATAATCGTACTATATTTATCTAATATAACTCTGTACACGACAAATTTCATAGGATCCTTGTCCTATCAGGCTTTTTCTTTCTTAAAATTGCTAGCACTTTCTTAAATTCTTCTTTTTTTCCAAAACCAATCAAACGTAGAATAGCCATTTGAACA
>NZ_VOYL01000022.1:0-42587 GCF_013420295.1 Acinetobacter sp. YH01018 | reverse complement strand
CATAAATTCGGAAATTAATTGGAATATTTTGACCATTTTGATCTGTCGCATACAAGGTAATGAGATTAATACCCTTGACGGATCGGTGGTGTTTGCCTGACCAAAAATAGCTAACTAAGTCCATATGTTGACTATATGGTTTATCTAAAACAGTATCATCAATACTGACTATAAGTATATTATTATCAATATGTTGAATTGCTTCTTGATATAGGTCGTGAGGTGTGTAGTCTTCACGCTCTAGAAAGCGATTTACACTATCATGCGAGATGTTATAAGTCTCGGCAAGTTGTGTACAGCTAATAGAGTTCGGTTCTGTCATGAGAAAGCCCATATAAATGGGTAATGTACAAGTTGCTATAGAAGCATGTTTAATTCGTCTGATCACAGATACTTTATAAAGCATTTTAATACTTTTTTGAATCTGTCAATGCGTAAGTCCTATAATTTTAATCAAATTAAACAGATTTAATTGCTTGTCTCGCTTGAATTTTTAACGTCTGCCCCGAACTCTGTATTAATCATGAATTTTATCACTCATGGCAGTTCAGGATTAACGCAGTTAGCACTGAGGCCAAAAGGACTGACATGTTTAAAAACCCATTCAAACGGAGTAAATCTATGGCAACTGAGCAGAATCAAGACGCTCAAGATCTAGGGCAAGAGCAAGCTGAGCAACAAACAGTAGAATCTCAAGCTGAACCTGAACAGTCAGAAGTTACCGTTGAATCTTTACAAGAGCAGATTGCACAGCTTGAAGGTGACTTGAAGTTAGAAAAAGCCCGTACAGCCAATGCAGTTTATGAAGCACAAAAAAGCGTAGAACGTATTCAACGTGAAGCTGAAAAGCATAAAGAGACCGTGATTGAGAAGTTTGCTAAAGAGCTGCTCGACACTGTCGATAATTTAGAGCGTGCCATTCAAGCGGCTGGGGATATTGAATCGCCATTACTTGAAGGCGTTCAACTGACCCATAAATCATTACTCAGTACGCTGGAAAAATTTAACGTTGTAGAAGTCAACATGAATAATGGTTTTAATGCTGATTTACATCAGGCCGTCGGTATTGCACCTGACGTCAAAGCTGGTGAAATCGGTACCGTATTACAAAAAGGTTATGCCCTTTCAGGCCGTTTACTGCGTCCAGCAATGGTCCTCGTAGGTCAATAAGGTATAGAAATTCGAGAGTTTTTCTATTTTTTTCATGCAAACAACTTGAAAAATTTTGAATGGCTCTCATATCGGATAACAAGCAAAAACATTGCAAAAAATAATTTTGAGGAAACATCCAAATGGCTAAAATCATTGGTATTGACTTAGGTACAACAAACTCTTGTGTTGCCGTACTTGAAGGCGACAAAGTTAAAGTCATCGACAACGCTGAAGGCGCGCGTACAACTCCATCTATTATTGCCTATAAAGATGGCGAAATTCTGGTTGGTCAATCTGCGAAACGTCAGGCAGTGACTAACCCTAAAAATACATTATTCGCGATCAAGCGTTTGATCGGCCGTAAGTATCAAGACCAAGCAGTGCAAAAAGACATCGGTTTAGTGCCTTACAAAATCATCCAGGCAGACAATGGCGATGCATGGGTGGATGTAAATGACAAGAAACTTGCACCACAACAAATCTCTGCTGAAATCTTGAAAAAGATGAAAAAAACTGCAGAAGACTATTTAGGTGAAACAGTTACTGAAGCGGTCATTACTGTGCCTGCTTACTTCAACGATGCACAACGTCAAGCCACTAAAGATGCAGGTAAAATTGCCGGTTTGGACGTTAAACGTATCATCAACGAACCAACTGCTGCAGCTCTTGCGTTCGGTATGGACAAGAAAGAAGGCGACCGTAAAATCGCGGTTTATGACTTGGGTGGTGGTACTTTCGACGTATCCATCATTGAAATTGCTGACTTGGATGGCGACCAGCAAATCGAAGTATTATCTACAAACGGTGATACTTTCCTAGGTGGTGAAGACTTCGATAATGCTTTAATTGAATTCCTGGTTGAAGAATTCAAGAAAGAACAAAGCGTGAACTTGAAACAAGATCCTCTTGCATTACAACGTTTAAAAGAAGCCGCTGAAAAAGCAAAAATCGAGCTTTCTTCTTCTAATGCAACTGAAATTAACCTTCCATACATCACTGCAGATGCGACTGGTCCTAAACATTTAGTGATCAACGTGACTCGTGCAAAACTTGAAGGTTTGGTGGCTGATCTGGTCGCTCGTACTATTGAACCATGTAAGATTGCACTTAAAGATGCCGGTCTTTCAACTTCAGACATCTCTGATGTGATTCTGGTTGGTGGTCAGTCTCGTATGCCACTGGTACAACAAAAAGTACAAGAATTCTTTGGTCGTGAGCCACGTAAAGACGTGAACCCTGACGAAGCAGTAGCAATTGGTGCTGCGATTCAAGGTGCTGTGTTGTCTGGTGACAAAACTGACGTATTACTTCTTGACGTAACTCCATTGACTCTAGGTATTGAGACTATGGGCGGCGTGTTAACTGCAATTATCGAGAAAAACACCACGATTCCTGCGAAGAAATCTCAAGTGTTCTCAACTGCTGCAGACAACCAGCCTGCTGTAGACATTTCGGTTTACCAAGGTGAACGTAAAATGGCGCAGCAAAACAAATTGTTGGGTAACTTCCAATTAGGCGACATCCCACCTGCTCCACGTGGCGTGCCACAAATTGAAGTATCGTTCGATATCAATGCTGACGGTATCTTGAAAGTGTCTGCAAAAGACAAGAGCACTGGTAAAGAGCAATCGATTCAAATTAAAGCAAACTCAGGTTTGAGCGATGCTGAAATTGAAGCGATGATCAAAGATGCTGAAGCGAATGCGGAAGAAGACCGTAAGTTCGAAGAACTGGCTAAAGCTCGTAACGAAGCTGATGCTTTAGTTTCTAGCGCGCAAAAAGCAGTAAAAGATCTGGGCGAACAAGTGACTGCTGACGAAAAAACTGCGGTTGAAACTGCGGTTTCAGAACTTGAAGCTGCAACCAAAGAAAATGACGTTGAAGCCATCAAAGCAAAAACTGAAGCATTACAAAACATCATCATGCCGATCACTCAACGCGCTTATGAAGCTGCGCAAGGTGCTCAAGGCGGTGCGCAAGGTTTTGATCCAAATGCATTCCAAGGTGATGCGGGTCAACAACAAAAAGCAGATGACGGCGTTGTAGATGCTGAATTCACCGAAGTTAAAGATGACAAAAAATAATTTGTCGAATTAACAGAAAAAAGACCGCGCGCAAGCGCGGTTTTTTTATTTTTATTTCAGCTTAATTGTTATACAGTATAGAAAAATAATGATTTTAAGCTTTTATGCGCTTAGTGCTACTCAGCCTGTTGGTCATATTTCTGTTCGGCATGACCTATCAAACCCGAAATCATCCTCAAATTCGCCACAATACCCTGTTGGATCGTATTCAACATCCTTTCGATACCCGCTTACGTTACCGTATTGCTGAGGTTGATTCACGTTTTGGTGTTACTGAAAATGAACTGAAACAGATTAGCCAGCAAGCCACTGACATCTGGAAAGCGGGTACAGGCAAAGACTATTTTGTTTATGATCCCGATGCCCGGCTCACCATCCATTTAATTTATGATCAACGTCAAGACGAATCGGTGCAACGTCGGCAGCAATTAGGCCAGATTCAACACAACCAGCAAGTGTGGGTCAATAAAAATCAACAACTGCAGCAATTTAAAGATGAACTAGACCGTACCAATACTCTACTCGATGCGAAAAAAGCCCAACTCAATATACAAATAAATCAACATAATCAATATATTGCCATTATTAATCAAAGTGGTGGAATCCCGGCTTCACAACGGGAACAGCTCATGCAGCAGCAAAACCAGTTACAACAGCACATTTTGGTACTGCAGCAAGAGATCAATCTTTATAACCAGAAAATTCAGCAACTTAATCTGGAGGTTGATGAACTGAATCAGCTGAATCAACGGATTGATAGCTCGGTAAAAAGCTTTAATCAGTGTTTTCAGCCACGATTATTTGATAAAGGTTCATTTAATGGCAAGCAAATTAACATTTACGAATTTGAATCGATTGAGGATTTACGCTTGACGCTGGCGCATGAATTTGGCCATGCACTGGGCTTGAAACATAATCAGGACCCGCAAGCACTGATGTATCCACTGATGAAAGAGCAAAACATGCTAAATTTCCGCTTGTCCGCTGCTGATCTTGCCCTGTTACAGGCGCGTTAGGCTCAACTTGAGATACAATGCAAAAAAACCTTACTTTTTATAAGTCTATGAATAGTAAGATATCGGCAATCAGGCAAATTTCGTGTTATGGTAATAACCAGAAATGACAACAGAAACCTCTGGAGATGCGTGTGAGTTACTACCATATTCTTATTGAAGTAAATGATCACATCAGTACGATTGAACAGACTCGTGATATTGAAATTTTTGATATTATTGAGATTCAACCTTATCTCCATTCCATTCTTTTGCCGTATTTCAATGAGCAACTGATTGAACTTGAAGATGAAAATATAGAATTTAAAGATATTCTACATTTACAAGTCAAACAGACCCTGTTGCCTATTCAAGATTTGATTGAAGAAGAACAACGTTTACTGCCAAGCGATACCGATATCACCATTAGTGCTTATGAAATTTTTAACAATCGCGATTTAAGCCAAGATGTGACTACGGTTATTTTTGATATTCTAGAAGCAGCAAAACTGCAAGCCTAATAATTTAAATAGCTTGCAACAGCAAATCAGCATGCTAATCCGCAATAAAAAAGCCCCCATTTTTGGAGGGCTTTTTATATTTGATTATTCGATTAAATTGAAAAAGATGAACCACAACCACAGGTTGTTGTTGCATTAGGGTTGTGCACGATAAAACGTGAACCTTCCAGGCCTTCTACATAATCTACTTCTGAACCGACAAGATATTGATAGCTCAATGAATCGACCAGCATTTTCACATCACCATTAATAAATTCAGCATCATCTTCATTCATGCTTTCAGCAAAGTTAAAGCCATAAGAGAAACCGGAACAACCGCCACCTGTAACATAAACGCGTAACATTAATTCTTGGTTGCCTTCGCTATCACGCAATTGGCGTACTTTATTCGCAGCATTGTCGGTCAACACCAGAGCTTGGGCATTCATGTGGGATTCCTCTGTTCAATTCAGCTGTCTTGAAATATAAAAGACCATATATTAAGTATAGCATACCCAATATATGGTCAGTATTTACAGATTTAAAGTTAAATCAGACTATTTTTCTCAAGATTTTTTATAATTTTCATCCTGCAGACTACATTCAAAATTCTTTGGATCTTGCTTACAACGGAATTGCCACAGTAATTTCATCATACGTTTATCATAAACGCCGCGTTTGGTTAAATCGACCCGCGACTCGCGCATCAATTTTTGATAGCCCACTTTATCTGCTTCAGGAATTTGCATCCAGTATTTTTGCGGAATATCGGCTTTCATTTTGCCTAAAATCCCGAAGGCACGAGGTAACTGGCTTTTCACCCATTCACGTGACTTTTGCCCATATCCTGCCGGAAATTTATCTGGACGGATAATCACATTACCGGTGACTTGTAAAATAGGATAATTCACAATTGCACCCTTATTGCCTAAACCCTTATACAGTTCTAAAGGTTTAAATACGGCAGCAGGTGCACCAATAATATCCACCTGACCATTGTTAAATTTAGCGCCAAAATTGGTGACATCTGCACTAATCGCCTGTGCACCCACTTGCTGAACCATAATTTTTTGCGCTTCATCATAATCAAGCACGGCAATTTTTTTGCCTGCAGCTTTCGCCACGGTATTGATATTACGATCATTAACCATTAAAAAGGCATCGCCGACTGGAATCACACCCACCACTTCATATTTGCTATTCAGCATATGTTTGGCAAAAGTTGGATTGGCTAAACCCTGCATCACTTTTACTGCCAGTTTTAAATCGGGAATCGCACCAATAGCATCCAGTGAACCGGTAAAATGGTTAAACTGACGACCGCGCATACCGGTCACACTGATCCCGTCACACTTTCCAGCTTTAAAATCTTCAGCGATGACTGCTTCATTTTGGCCTACACGTAATTCAATATCGGCGCCCCAATTTTTGGCTGCCAATTGATAATCTTTCATCAGGGCAAAAACATCCCCACTTTTACCTACTAAATCAAATACGCAAATCACCTGTTTGGCTTGAGTAATACTAGCGACAGCACACAAACCTAGACCAAGCAGCAGTGTTTTAGAGCATGGCATCATGATTTTTTCTTCCTTGTGTCATTATTTTATTCAATCTTGAATTGAATCGTTTTTGCTTTTTTTATTCATCAGCCAGCAGCCGATTTGAAGACTTGTTTTTTGGGCTGATAAAATTTCACTGTTATTTTTTTAAGATTACGCCTTTTTTCACTCATCTCAATGGCAAAAATGACAAAATACTAGTGACAAAAAAGCCTAGATTTAATCTAGGCTTTCTTTTTAAAAATCAATACTATTCACCACCAAGTGAACATTCAAAATTGGCTTTATCGACAGAGCAGCGAGCCTTTTTCAAAACCCCCATCATGCCTGGATCATAAATACCGCGGTTGGTCATATCCATACGGCCTTCACGCAATAATTTTTGATATTTGGTTTTATCTTCTGCAGTCAGGTTCAATTTAAACTTGGCCGGAATATTGGCTTCCAGACGATTAATTAGGGCAAAACTTTTTGGTAAGTTTTTCACAAACCAGTCACGTGATTTTTGACCAAAGCCTGCCGGGAATTGGTCTGGACGGATCACAAAATCTGCGGTCACCTGGAGTACAGGGAAATTAAACATCGCACCATTAGAACCTAAACCTTTATAAATTTCTAAAGGTTTATAGGCATAGGCAGGTGCACCTACCATATCGACCTGTCCATTATTGAATTTTGCGACAAAGTTAGATACATCAGAGATCACCGCTTGCGCACCTACACGTTGCACCATAATTTTTTGTGCATCGTCATAACCTAATACCGCAAATTTTTTACCTGCTGCTTTTTCAATCGAGTCAATTTTTTTATCGCGTACAAAAATAAAAGCAGAACCTAAAGGTGAAATACCCGCCACTTCATATTTTTTGCCGCCTAAATTACTGACCATTTTCGGCGCATTACGTTTATCCAAAGCAAAAGTGATGGCACGCTGAGCAATCGCATTACTTGGTGCACCACCGAGAGCATCAATAGAGCCTACGAATTTATTGTATTGACGAGCACGCATCGCGGTCATAAACACGCCGTCACATTTACCGGCTTTAAAGTCATTATCAGCAACCGCTTCGTCTTGACGTGGAATAAGATTAATTTCTGCCCCCCATCCTTTGGCAGCCAATGCCCATTCCTGAGCCATTTGAAAAGATTCACCCGATTTACCCAGTAAATCAAATACACAGACATCGACTTTAGCAGCTTGTGCTGTACTCGCTAAGCCTACAGCAGCAAATGTTGTTAATGTGAAAATCATTTTTTTCATTATTTCGGTCCTTTTAGAATCTTGTTGTTTGACGAGTATCCGTTCACGCCACAAATATTAAGCAAGTTCATTCTAAAAAAATAGAGTATTTACTCCAATTAATCAGGCTTAAAATGCCAATCGTTTTTCATTTTTTTAAGTTAGCAATAAAAATCATAAACTTATGTAACAGCGATTTTTAGGTATAATTTATGAAATTTGCGCTATTTTACAAATGAATACAATAATGATGGATTTATTCACCGCTTAATGAACACTCAAAGTTGGTTCTCTCTACCGTACAACGGGCTTTTTTCAGCACCGTCATCATGGTCGGTTCATAAATTCCTTGCCTAGTCAGGTCTAAACGTCCATCTCGTAATAATTTTTGATATTTATCATGATCTTCCTTAGTTAAATTGACTTTATATCTGGCGGGAATTTCCGCTTCCAGGCGTTTCACCATAGCAAAGCTTTTCGGTAAAAGTTTTACGAACCAACTCCGTGACTGATCTGCAAAACCTTCAGGAAATTTCTCCGGGCGAATCACCAGATCGGCAGTCACATTGACGACCGGAAAATTAATCATTGCCCCGCTAGAGCCTAAACCTTTGTAAATTTCTAGCGGCTTAAAGGCATAAGCGGGTGCCGCAATCATATCGACTTCACCATTGTTGAATTTCTTCACAAAATTAGAAATATCAGCCATCACCGGCACTGCACCAATACGCTGGACAACAATTTTTTGCGCCTGATCATAGTGCAGAATGGCAAATTTTTTACCTTGTGCCTTCTCTATAGAATTAATTGATTTATCACGTACAAAAAGATAGGCAGTACCAATTTGCCCAATTCCTGCCACCTCATATTTCTCATTGGCAATGCTACTGGTCAGCCGCTTTTTATTACGTTTGTCCAACACAAAAGCAATGGCTTTTTGTGCAATCTGATTACTTGGAACGCCACCAAGTGCATCAATTGAACCGGCAAATTTGTTATAGGCGCGGGCACGCATTGAGGTCATGTAAAAAGCATCACAGACACCGACCTTAAAATCTTTTTCAATTTTGGCTTCGTCTTGATAGGGCATTAGATTGACCTCGGCTCCCCAGTTTTTACTGGTTAAGGCCCATTCTTCAATTAATTTATAAGACTCACCTGCTTTCCCAAGTAAATCAAATACACAGATATTCTGTTTTGCCTGCGCTAAGCTGGAAAAACTCAAAAGTGTGAGCATAGATAAAATAAAAGTCTTTTTTTTCATGATGTGCCTTATTCTTTTTCGCTTATTTATCTTAGAAAATTACTATAATTTTGTTTTTATACTAAAAATAGAGCTGCTGAGGCCTTTCTGACGAAAGGCTGTTTTTTTGCACAATTTGTCACATTTTTATTCATCTACTTAAAATCATGCTTTTATAAAAAAGAATCATGCACTGCCTTTTTCTTTTCTGAGTGGCTTCCTTTAGAATACGCACATTATTCTTCTCATTTAGATATTTCAATGATTCAGTTAGATCAACTTTCTATACGTCGCGGTGGGCGTGTTTTATTTCAAAAAGCGTCTATGCAGCTACATCCAGGATGGAAAATTGGCCTAACCGGTGTCAATGGTGCAGGAAAATCGACCCTGTTCGCCGCATTATTGGGTGGCATGGAATCAGATGGCGGTTCTTTGACCCGTCCTGCTGCCTGGACGGTGGCTCATATGGCTCAGGAAATTAAAGCGCTGGAGATGAAGGCCATCGATTTTGTCCTGTCTGGAGATGAAGAATATTGGGACATCCAGCATAAACTGGAACATCCTGAAGCCCTTAATAACGATGAGTTAGCACATTTATATGGCCGCTTTGACGAAATTAATGGCTACTCTGCTCCATCAAAAGCATCACAATTGATGGCCGGTTTGGGCTTCTTTGAACATCAGTCACAACTGGATGTTTCCAGTTTCTCGGGTGGCTGGCGCATGCGTTTAAATCTGGCCCGCACCCTGATGAGCCGTTCAGACTTGCTGTTACTGGATGAACCGACAAACCATCTCGATTTGGATGCAATTTTATGGCTGGAAGACTGGCTAAAAGCCTATGAAGGCACCCTGATTTTAATTTCGCATGACCGTGATTTTCTTGATGCCGTTACCGATCATATTTTACATATCGAAAATCAGGAACTGATGCTCTATACCGGAAATTATTCTACCTTTGAACGTACACGTAGTGAACGTCTGGCACAACAACAACAAGCGTATGAAAAGCAGCTTGAAACACGGGCACATTTACAAAAATTTATTGACCGCTTTAAGGCCAAAGCCACCAAAGCCAAACAGGCACAGAGCCGGATTAAACAATTAGAACGTATGCAGGAACTTTCTGCTGCACATGTCGATACACCGTTTACCTTCAGTTTCCGTGAACCGACTAAAATGAGCTCACCTCTGCTGCAACTGGAACATGCAGATATTGGTTATGGTGACAAGCTGATTGTAACCAATGTCAATTTGCAAATCACACCAAGCAGCCGGATTGGTTTACTCGGGATGAATGGGGCCGGTAAATCGACACTGATCAAATCTTTGGTTGGTGACCTGAAACTGCTCAAAGGGACGCGCAAAGATTCTGAATTGCTGAATATTGGTTATTTTGCCCAGCATCAAATGGATGCCCTGGATGGTAGTGCCAGTCCAATGCTGCAATTGTCACGAATCGCGGACAAAAAAATCAGTGAAGCAACTTTACGTTCATTCCTCGGTAGCTTTGGTTTTAGTGGCGAACGTATGGACACCCCAAGTGAAGGCTTCTCTGGTGGTGAACGTGCGCGCCTAGCTTTGGCTTTAATTGTATGGCAACGTCCAAACGTGTTGATTCTGGATGAACCGACCAACCATTTGGACCTTGATATGCGTCATGCCCTGAGCATGGCCTTACAGGACTTTGAAGGTGCTGTGGTGTTGGTATCGCATGAGCGTCAATTGATTGCCAGCGTCTGTGATGAATTATTGCTAGTCCACAATGGTCAATGCCGTGAATTTGATGGTGATTTGGTTGCTTATGCAGACTGGTTACGTCAGGCACGGATTGACCTCATGAAAAATGGTCAGAAACCCGCTGCACCAGTTCAGTCACAAGTTGACGTTAAAGCGACAATTTCAAAACTTGATAAAGAGGCGCAGCGTAAAGAAACTGCGCGTCGCCGTGAACTGAGTCGCCCGATTCGTAAAAATATTGAAAAAAATGAAGCACAGATTAGCAAGCTGCAACCCCGTTTAGCTGAAATTGAAGTCTTACTGGGTGATACGGCAATATATGAAGCCAGTCGTAAAGATGATTTACTCAAGCTGATGAATGAGCAAACTCAGTTAAAAAGCCAGCTGGAAACGGCGGAAGAACAAATGTTAGAGTTAATGATGGAACTGGAAGAGCTTGAAAGTTCTTTTGAATAAGGCATTTTTCCATTCTTAAGTAAAGCTAAAGTGACGTTTATTTTATGATCGCAGCACAATATTTAAGGTGTGCTGCGATTTTTTAATTTTTCTACACAACCATTCTATTCTACACAACCACTCTATATAGCCATTCTACCCAGTTATGACGAGCTATTTTAAATCAAACAACATGATCAGGTTTTAAATTCAAAAACTACCTTTAAATGAATTTAAATTCAAAGTCAGGTTTTAAATTTAAAAAATTTATCCACAACCACTCAAAATTCAAGTTTAAATTTAAAATAAAAGATCATTTTATGCTATGGATAAGTTAATTTTCACTTTTCTATTGAGCTAAAATGACAGTTTAAAAACTTATCCACACAAAGATTTCTATCTATGTTGATCATTTAAAATTAGTTTTTTGACTTATCCTGAGCTGTTTTTTTGCGTTTTAAAAACCTGAGTTCGATAATCTTCCAAGCACCCTCATTGACCCATAATTACCGAATTTGTTTATGATTCTGCAAACCAATCCAGACCTGGCAATGCTTTAAATCTTCATCATAATCAAATTCTGCAAACTCAACTGCGAGTTTTTGTGGCTTCCAGACACCATTTTTCACGGCATGAGCAATGCGGTCATAACGGACAAAATTGCTTTCCACGCGACCCTCCTGCTCGTAGACCACTTTGAACTGTTCATGTTCATACTGGGCCAGCACCTCATAATTTCCGCTAAAAAAGGCCTGAGTCCAGATATCGCGGATCTGTTCCAGTTCTTGATCCATAGTGCTCACCTCGTCATATTGCATGATGATTTCCTCTTTATTTGGAATCATCATGACAGAAGAATACGTCATTTTAATAAAAATAAAGATGGCTAAAAATTAATCAAATTAAAATAAAAACAGCATAAAAAAAGCATCCCGAAGGATGCTTTTTTACAATTTCACTCATCAATGCATCAAGCGTCAATATCCGCATTTAAGGCATTTTCCTCAATAAAGGCACGACGCGGTTCCACATCATCGCCCATCAAACACGAGAACATGCGGTCTGCCTCAATGGCATCGTCAATGGTCACCTGCAGCATGTTACGGTTTTCAGGATCCATAGTCGTTTCCCACAGCTGTTCCGCATTCATCTCACCCAAACCTTTATAACGCTGGATCATCATGCCGCGACGTGAGTCAGATAAAATGTGCTGCCAAACCTGATGGAAGGTCGACACCTGAATCTTGCGATCACCTTTCTGCAAATAAGCGCCATCTTCAAGCAAGGTAAACCAGCTCTTCGAATTTTGCAGTAAACGCTTGTATTCACTTGAACCGAGCAATCCGGTATCCAGTAAATAATGATGCGGCAAGTTGTGCACATACACCGTTACACGTGGCCAGTAATGCACCACTTTGCTACCGTCTGCATGTTCTTTCTCAAACACTTCAAGCGTGATTTCAGGACGTAAACTTGGTTGATACGTTTCAATAGCAGCACGCAACTGTTCAGACCACTGTTTCACATAGTCTTCATCATGACTATGGTCTAACTTGAACGCATCTAGGCCCAGTAAACCATCCAGCAAGCTTGCTGGATAACGTAGCGTTAAACGCTGCAAGCTCTTTTGTGAAGTCTGATAGTCAGCAATGACTTTTGCTAAAGACTCACCACGAATCGCAGGTGCATCGGCGCTGACATGCAGTTCCAACTCATCAATTGCGTTAGAAATCAGGTAAGTCTCAAGCGCATCATTATCTTTAATGTACTGCTCTTGCTTGCCTTTTTTCAGTTTATATAACGGTGGCTGTGCAATATAGATATAACCGCGTTCTACCAGTTCAGGCATTTGACGGAAGAAGAAGGTCAACAGTAGCGTACGGATGTGCGAACCATCAACGTCAGCATCGGTCATGATGATGATTTTGTGATAACGTAATTTGTCCGGGTTGTACTCTTCACGACCAATACCACAGCCCAACGCTGTAATCAGCGTACCGACTTCCTGACTCGAGATCATCTTGTCGAAACGTGCACGTTCTACGTTCAGGATTTTACCTTTCAGTGGCAGAATGGCTTGCATCTTACGGTTACGGCCCTGTTTGGCAGAACCACCCGCAGAGTCACCTTCGACCAGGTACAATTCAGACAATGCCGGATCTTTTTCCTGACAGTCCGCCAGTTTACCTGGCAAACCGGCAATATCCAGCGCACTCTTACGACGGGTCATTTCACGCGCTTTACGTGCAGCATCCCGCGCACGTGCAGCATCGATAATTTTTCCGGCAATCGATTTTGCTGCTTGCGGATTTTCCAGCAGGTATTCCGAGAATGACTTGTTCATCGCCTGCTCTACAGCAGGTTTCACTTCACTTGAAACCAGTTTTTCCTTGGTTTGTGAAGAGAATTTAGGATCAGGCACTTTTACCGAAACAATCGCGGTTAAACCTTCACGTGCATCATCACCCGATACAGCAACTTTCTCTTTTTTGAGCAAGTTTTCGCTTTCCATATAGCTGTTTAAGCCACGGGTTAAAGCAGCACGGAAACCAGCTAAATGTGTACCACCATCTTTTTGTGGAATGTTATTGGTAAAACAACGCACGTTTTCTTGATACGTGTCATTCCATTGCAAGGCAACTTCTACACCAAT
Organism: Acinetobacter sp. YH01018; assembly: GCF_013420295.1. NCBI lineage: Bacteria > Pseudomonadati > Pseudomonadota > Gammaproteobacteria > Moraxellales > Moraxellaceae > Acinetobacter > Acinetobacter sp. YH01018. Next base: position 28,986 of record NZ_VOYL01000022.1, on the reverse strand, counting down.
GCCATTGTCTGCTTGCACAGTAAAATGAAAGATATCATTCAGATGGGTTTTGCCCTGGTTGATATATTTTACGAATTCAGACAAACCACCTTCATAATCAAACACATGTTCTGCATTGATACGTTCATCACGTAGCACAATACGCACACCGGCATTCAGGAATGAAAGCTCACGCAAACGGCGCGCCAAAATATCAACATTGAAAATAGTTTGACTAAAGGTCTCGGCACTTGGCCAGAAACGAACAGTAGTCCCGGTTTTGTCGGTATCACCCACGACTTTGAGTGGATAGACAGGATCACCATGTTTATATTCTTGTTGATGAATATGACCGGCTCTGTAAATGGTCAATTCCAGTTTGCTGGATAAGGCATTGACGACCGAAACACCTACACCGTGCAAACCACCAGAAACTTTGTAGCTATTATCGTCAAACTTACCGCCGGCATGCAGAATGGTTAAAATCACTTCAGCTGCAGATACGCCTTCTTCAGGATGAATATCTGTCGGAATACCACGACCATTATCGGATACGCTGACTGACTCATCTTCATGGATGGTGACCAGGATTTCGTCACAGTGACCTGCCAAAGCTTCATCAATAGCATTATCGACCACCTCAAACACCATGTGATGCAAGCCTGAGCCATCGTCTGTATCGCCAATATACATACCTGGACGCTTACGCACAGCATCGAGGCCACGTAATACCTTGATACTAGAGGAATCATAAGCTTTTTCATGGGTTGGTTCTGTTTGAGAAGCAGCTTGATCTTCTGAACTCATGGTTTCTCCCTAGTGAAATATAGGTCTATCCAAAGATGGGTAAAATTTAAAAAGTTATTGCACAACAACCTGAACTTGACCATTTTCAACTTTGAATAATTGATATGAAATAGACAAATCATGTAAATGTTTTTTGACCGATTCATGCTCTAAAGTGGTAATAAAAACTTGACTACCCAGCTGGCTTAATCGCTCAATTAATCGTCGTTGTGCAGTTAAATCTAATTCTGCTGTCAGATCATCTAATAATACCACAGTTTCCTTATTACAGGCATGTAGCATTGCAATCTGTGACAGTTTTAGAGCCATAATCAAGAGCTTTTTCTGACCGCGTGAAAGCACCACATCAGCATCGCCCAACGTTGTTTTTAAACGTAAATCGGCACGATGTGGACCGTATTCAGTATAACGGCGATCCACATCTTTCTGATGATGCACAGTCAGGTCATGCAGCAAGCCCTGTTCGGTATGAAAGCCAGGCATATATTCCAGTTCCACCGTAAGATTGGGCAGCAAGTGCTGCAAATCCTGCTCAAAATAAACTTTCCACTGCTCGACAATGCCGCTACGCTGCGCATTCAGCATTTCGCCGTATTCTGCCAGCATTTTGTTCCATGGTTCCAGATCATGCAAACCGAGATTTCTGCTCGATTTCAACAAGCTGTTACGTTGCTTTAAGGCACGTGCATAGTACTGCCAGGCATGATAAAAATCCGGTTCCACGTGGAACATCAACCAATCCAGCAACTGCCGGCGTGGTTTGGCACCATAATCGATAATGTCGGTACTTTGTGGATCAATATGCTGTAAAGGCAGTATTTTGGCCAGTTGCCCTTGGGTCGCAATATGATCGCCATTGACCTTAATCAGCTGTTCACCAGAGAGCAGCTTTTGCATGCCAATTTTTTCCGTTGCCGATTGTGCAAACACAATCGCATCGCCGGTTTCATTCTGAATATAATTTTTCGGGATATGGGTACGAAAAGAACGCCCGGTCGCCAGCAAATGAATGGCTTCCAAAATCGAGGTCTTACCTGAACCATTTTGCCCATAAAAGACATTAAACGGCTGCAACTCATGGAGTGCAACCGTCTTTAAGTTTCGAACACGTTCTATATTTAAACGCGTAATATGCATGGTTAAATCTGATTCAATATCGGTAAATTAAACACGCATTGGCATTACAACATAGGTCTGGTCCTGTTGTGCCGGATCATGCACCAATACCGACTGATTCGCTTCAGTCATGGTCATCGATACATCTTCACCATCTAACACACTCAGCACATCAAGCAGGTATTGGGCATTGAAAGACATTTCCATCGGTGCATCTGCATACTGAATGGCTAAATCTTCAATCGCTTCATCTTGCTCCGGGTTATTGGCACGCAGCTGCAAAGAATCGGCACCAAAATTCAGGAACACGCCACGTAATTTTTCATTACTGAGAATGGCCACACGTTGCAAGGATTGCTTGAATACATCATGCGCGATCAATACGTTTTTATCGCCACCACGTGGAATCACGCGACGGTAATCCGGGAATTTTCCATCAATCAGTTTCGTGGTGAAACGAACGGTAATATCGCCCTGCTCTTTATCACGACTCGGGGTACTGATGGTCACATTTAACAGTTCACGACCAATCAATAAAGACAATTGCTCATCTTCAATGCTAAGCAGACGCTGTAATTCTGCTACCGCTTTACGAGGCACAATCGCCTGAATCGGCTGAGTTGCAGTAGATTGTGCAACGGTTTCACACAGCGCTAAACGGTGACCATCAGTCGTTACAGCACGCAATTGATTTTGGTCAATTTCAAGTAAGGTACCAGTTAAATAGAAACGGACATCCTGCACAGCCATTGCAAAAGCCGTTTTTTCAAACAGTCGTTTTAACTCGCGCTGAGTCACGGTCACTTGCGTACCTTGGGCATTTTCAGTACTTAACAATGGATAATCTTCAGCTGGCAAAGTACCCAGTACAAAGCGGCTATTCCCTGATTTTAAAATACAGCGATCTTCAGTAATTTGCAGGTCAATCAATGCCGCGGCAGGCAAGGATTTACAGATATCCATCAGTTTACGTGCAGGTACAGTGGTTTCACCTGCCTGCAAGCAAGCCCCTTCAGCCAGTGTGGTACTGGCCACCAGTTCCACTTCCAGATCGGAACCGGTAATGGTCAAGGATTCATTGTTTACTTGAATTTTTACGTTAGACAGAATGTTTAAAGTATGGCGACGTTCAACCGCTCCTACGACATGTGACAGAACATTAAGTAAGCTTTCTTTCGCGATTTTCAAACGCACGGTACATTCCTCTAACAACTGAAGATGAAAATAAATAAATGTGTTTTTTAGCAGTGTACTATGCGGCAGAATATGCCGCATTGCAAGAATAGAATTTGATCAAATCAGATCAGCTTTGCAACAGACGTTGCAGGTTTTTATAGTCTTCATTAAAGATCGGATCTTGTTCACGCAGACTGATGACTTTTTCACAGGCATGCATCACGGTACTGTGGTCACGACCACCAAAGGCCATGCCAATTTCGGGGAAACTGTCCCCGGTCAGTTCACGTGCCAAGCCCATGGCCAGCTGACGTGGACGGGCATAAATCCGGGTACGTTTGGGACCGACAATTTCCTTTAAAGGAATACGGAAATATTCACTCACCACCCGCTGGATATTTTCAGTACTGATGGTACGGGCACGAATGGCCAGCACATCTTTTAACGATTCACGTACCACATCCAGATCGATCGGTGTGCCTTTAAAACGGGAAATCGCCACCACTTTGTTCAGCGCACCTTCCAGCTCACGAACATTGGCTACCACTTGCTGGGCAATAAACAGGGCACAGTTACGCGGCAACTCCACCCCACTGCTTTCGGCTTTTTTCAACAAAATTTCAATTCGGGTTTCAATATCCGGTGGTTCCACCCCGACCGATAAGCCCCAGGAAAAACGTGAAACCAGACGTGCATCCAGTTCAGTCAATTCTTTGGGATAACGGTCGGAAGTCAGGATAATCTGTTTTGATTCATCCAATAGCGCGTTAAAGGTATAAAAAAACTCCACCAGACTGGCTTCTTTACCGGCCAGCAAATGAATATCATCCACCAACAACAGATCAAGCGAGCGGCAATTCTTTTTAAACTCTTCCACTTTGCCTTGCTGTAAAGAACTGACAAAATCTTGTACAAAACTCTCGGCCGTCATATACATCACCCGTGCATTGGGTTTGGCCTGTAACAGGGCATTACCGACAGCTTGCATGAGATGGGTTTTACCCAAACCGGTCGGTCCGTATAAAAATAGCGGGTTATGCTGTGAAGCCCCCAACTGGGTTAACACTTTACGGCAGGTTTCAGCTGCCATCTGGTTGGAACGGCCTTCAACGAATAGTGAAAAAGTAAATAAGGGATTGAGTAAACGTTTACGGCTGTTTTTACTGCCCGTTTCATCTTTTTCTTTTTTCGGTTTGGAAACAACTGCCGGAACAGATTGCAATGCAGCCGTGGTGGTTGCTGGCTGTTCATTGGCTGACAAGATTGCACCCGGACGTGAATCCACCAGAATCTCGACTTTACGTACCCGGCCTTCAGACATCTGTTCAGCCAAAATCGTAATCAGTTCCAGATGATGTTCCTGAATATAGCGGGTCCAATACGGATTGGGTGCATAGAGTCTTAAAGTATCGTTTAGCTCTTCAGCAACCAGAGGGCGAATCCACATGGTAAAGACATTTCCCGAAAGCTCTTGTCGCAAACGAGTTAGACAGTCTGTCCAAAGCATGTGAAACCCCTATTCATTCCATTGTTAGTAAAAAAATCATGCGAGCCCGACCGAGCGGGTCGCCATTCTATCGAAGTTATCCACATCTGTCATGGCAAAATTCAGGAAATATCATTCAAAAAAGCAAATTTCCGATTAAATTTAAATTTAAATCACAATGTGGATAAGTTTATCCGCAAGCTGTGGATAAAATATAACATAAAGTTATCCACAATTTAATAAAATTATAAAAACATAGATATCCACAATTTAAATTTATGTTTATTAAAAATAAAATAGCCTTTTCCACAGAAAAACACCGCCCTAATAGTAATAAATTTAAATTTATAAATTTGAATTTATTTATAAGAACGCCATTCTTTGGGGATAACTCGGAAAAGTTATAAATTTAAATTCATTTCACAACACAAGCATTTCATTCACAGTAAGATGTGGATAAGATTGTGAATATTTCTGTTTATAACTTATGTTGTTTTATTAATCAATAATTTACACTGTGTATAAAATAGATACAACTTTTAATTATCTAAATGCATGTTCAACATATCAATCTTCTAAAAACCGGTTTATTTTGAAAGAAAGTTTGTTTTTGATTGACAGCTCATTGAATGAACACTAAAATCGCGAACCTTCATAGAAAGATCATTTTTGGAGTTTCAATATGAAACGTACATTCCAACCATCAGAATTAAAGCGTAAGCGTGTTCATGGTTTCCGTGCTCGTATGGCTACTAAAGCTGGTCGTCAAGTATTAGCTCGCCGTCGTGCAAAAGGTCGTCATAGCTTAACTGTTTAATCTGTTAACGCTATTACGATTTTGGGTGTTATGACACTTTATGGCTTCAGCACAGATGTACGCATACACTGTGCTGCCGATTATAAAAGTGTGTTTGATGGTGCGCTTTTTAAAGTGCATCAACCCCATTTCTTATTTCTTGCTAAAAATTCCGAGCAGCCGAAAAGCCGTTTGGGTATTGTTGTTGCCAAGAAAAAAGTGCGTCGCGCACATGAAAGAAATAGAGTAAAGCGTCTTGCTCGTGAAAGTTTTCGCCTGCATCAGCAGCAATTAGATTTATTAGATATTGTGGTCATGCCTAAAATGGGTATTGAAGCAATCCCTAATGCGGAATTGCAGCAGCAATTACAATTTGCTTGGCAGAAATTGCAACGCCTTGCCAAAAAGCATAAAAAGATAGCTCCCTCCCCACAAAAGTAGAGAAGGCCAATGGTACGTTTACTGCATTGGTTGATTCGATTCTATCAGATCGCGATTAGTCCTTTATTGGGACCCCGCTGTCGTTATATTCCCACATGTTCTCAATATTCTTTGGAAGCAGTCCATTGTTATGGTGCTGTGCGTGGTGTGTGGTTAGCTACTAAGCGTATTTGTCGTTGTCATCCTTGGGGGGGCTCGGGATATGATCCGGTTCCGCCAAAGGCAATTCGTTTTATTTCATTTCAGCAAATAGATTCTCAAACGCTTCACGTTGTTGTACCCTTTCGTGATCGTTTATTGAACCGAAATCACTCTAACTACTTGGGATAATAGATATGCAACAATGGGCCAGGTTTGCAATTCTAGGGGCCATGTTTGTCGTCGCATATTTGCTTATTTTGGCTTGGCAAAAGGATTATGGTCATGCAGAAACTAAACCGCAGCAAGAAGCTGCCGTGGTTTCACATGAAGTATCTGCAGATTTGCCAAATGGTCAAACCGCTGCTACTGCGTCTGACATGCCTCAAGCGAATATTGCGACTCAGCAAACTACAACAGATGCCACTGCACCTGTAAGTCAACAGCTTATTTCAGTACAAACTGACCTTTATCATCTTTGGATTAATCCTAAAGGGGGTGACATTGTTCGTATTGAATTATTGAACCACGATAAAGACAAAGACAGTAATGCTCCGTTCGTGATGCTTGAAAGCGATGCACAACGGACTTATGTTGCTCAGTCTGGATTGATTGGTTTAAATGGACCAGACAGTAACCGCAATGGTCGTCCTGTATATGAGATTGAAAAAGCATCTTATACACTGGCAGATGCCAAAGCGGAAAAGAACAAAGATGGTCAAGCGGTTAAGGTTTTATCGGTACCGATGGTCTACAAAACTGCTGACGGTGTAGAGATCATTAAGACGTTTACCTTCAAGCAGGGTGAATATCCGGTTATGGTCAGCCACAAAGTGGTCAACCGTAGTAACCAGAACTGGCAAGGCCAGATGTTTGGTCAGATCAAACGTGACAATTCGGATGACCCGGGTAAATCTTCCCAAGGTATTTTCACACTTGGCACATTCCTGGGTGGTGCGTGGGGAACGCCAGATGAACATTATAACAAGCTGAAATTTGCCAACTTCAACGATGAAAAGTTGAATGTTGAAGCCAAAGGTGGCTGGGTTGCTGTAGTGCAGCATTATTTTGTCAGTGCCTGGATTCCGGGTGATCTTAAACTGACTCAAGCCAATGGTCAGCCTTATAGTGCCAAACTGGAATCTCGCCAATCTACCGATAATATGAACATTATTGGTTTCACTTCACCGACCATGAATGTACCTGCAGGTACTGCGGCGGAAGTAGATGCGACATTCTATTCAGGTCCTAAAGTACAGTCTGAATTAAAAGACTTGGCTGTCGGCTTGAATCAAACGGTTGATTATGGCTGGTTATGGCCAATTGCCAAATTATTGTTCTTGGGCCTTCAATTCTTCCATAACATTGTTGGCAACTGGGGCTGGTCAATTATCATGTTGACTGTACTGGTCAAACTGATTCTTTGGCCATTGTCGTCCAAGAGCTACCGCTCTATGGCGAAAATGCGTGTGATTGCACCTGAAATGCAACGCATGAAAGAAGAATTCGGTGAAGACCGTATGCGCTTCTCGCAAGAAATGATGGCGCTGTATAAACGTGAACAGGTCAATCCATTATCGGGTTGCTTGCCATTGCTGTTACAAATGCCGATTTTCCTGGCCTTGTACTGGGTATTGATGGAATCAGTAGAACTGCGTCATGCACCCTGGTTGGCTTGGATTCAAGATTTATCTGCAATGGATCCGTGGTTTATCCTGCCGTTACTGATGGGCGCGACCATGTTTATTCAACAGTCTTTAAATCCGCAGCCGGCTGATCCGATGCAGGCAAAAGTCTTTAAGATTATGCCGATTGTATTCACCGTATTTATGTTGTTCTTCCCTGCGGGCTTGGTGTTGTACTGGATTGTCAACAACAGTATTACCATCTTGCAGCAAAGCCTGATCAACAAAGGTGTTGCGAAAGAACGCGAAAAACGCGACGTTGTTTAAGTAACGACTGATTGCGAATAGCTGAATAAATCCGCTTAAGATGGTAATCTTAGGCGGATTTTTCTTTGGCTGTGATTTGGGATTTTTTAGGTGAATTTTATGCAAAACCTTACTACGATTGCTGCGATTGCAACTCCGCCTGGGCGCGGTGGCGTGGGGGTAATTCGTCTGTCGGGTCCAAAATCTTATGCCATTGCTGAAGCTTTAACCCGAAACGCTTTGCCTAAGGCCCGTTTCGCCGGTTTCCGTCAGTTTTATGATGCATCTGGTGAAGTCATGGATGAAGGCCTGGCCATTTGCTTCCCTAACCCACACTCGTTTACCGGTGAAGATGTGGTGGAGTTACAGGGGCATGGGGGCCCAGTGATTCAAAATGCCCTGCTCGGCCGACTACTGGAGTTGGGTGCAACCTCTGCCAAAGCCGGTGAATTTTCCATGCGTGCCTTTGAAAATGGTAAGCTGGATTTGGTCCAGGCCGAAGCGATTGCCGACCTGATTGATGCCACCTCTCAGGCCGCGGCACGTTCTGCAGTCCGTTCACTGCAAGGGGCTTTTTCTACCCGGGTTAATACCGTGCTGGAGAAATTGATTCATCTGCGTTTACATGTGGAAGCTGCGATTGATTTCCCGGAAGAAGAAATCGATTTTTTGGCAGATGGCAAAATTTTAGCCCTGCTGGAAGATGTGCAAAGTTCGGTCGCTGCCGTGCAAACTTCGGCACGACAAGGCCAGCTATTGCGCGAAGGTCTGCAGGTAGTGATTGCGGGTAAACCGAATGCAGGTAAATCTTCCTTGTTGAATACCCTTGCGGGTAATGAACGCGCCATTGTGACTGATATTGCTGGTACCACCCGTGATGTCTTGCATGAAAAAATCACCTTGAATGGCTTGCCGATTACCCTGACCGATACCGCTGGTTTACGTGAAACTGGCGATGTCGTGGAAAAAGAAGGCATTCGCCGCGCGATTAAAGAAATTGAACAAGCCGATTTGTTGCTGCTGGTTTATGACTTAAGCCAAGGGGAAGATCCGCTGCAATTGGCACAAAACTATTTTGCCGAACATTTGGAACCACGCCGTTTAATGCTGATTGCCAACAAGTGTGATTTAACCGGTGCAGCTGCTGAAATAGGCGATTATCAGGGATTCCGTCATATTACCGTTTCTGCCAAGCAGGAAACTGGGGTGCAGTCGCTCATAGATGCGATTACAGCGCATGCAGGCTTCCAGCCGGAAGAAGATACCTTTATTGCCCGTACCCGCCATTTAGACGCAATGAAGCGCACTCAGCACTATCTGGCAGAAGCGCGTGAACAACTGGTGGTGTTCCATGCCGGTGAGCTGGTGGCGGAGTCATTGCGACTTGCCCAGAATGCCTTGGGTGAAATTACCGGGGACTTCAGTGCAGATGACTTATTAGGCAAGATCTTTGGGTCGTTCTGTATCGGAAAGTAATTTCAATTTACCTTTATATTTCAGTAAATTCTAATAAGTTATAGTGTTAACTTAAAAGCATTAAGTTTTAATGGCTTAGTGCTTTTTTATGTCATTGACTGCTTCAGTGTATGCTCAAAATCCATCTGATGGCATGATATTATATTCGGTTATTAATCACCAGATATAAGAAAAGTTGAATTAGAATTTGAGCATTTCCATTCTGTCGATGAGGAATAAAATGGATTCAATATTATTGAGAATGAGCGTATAACCTAAACTTCTGGGCAAGATCATTAAAGCTGAGGATGATTATTTATCATTTATTTTTTTATGCCAAATTAACAAAAACAGACACAGTAAACAGAACGCAGCACAAAAACTGAGTACGCTTGCGGTTAAACCAAAATGATCGGCAAGATAACCCACTGCAAGAATGGGTAAAATGGTGCCTAAATAGGCTACAAATAAATAAGTCGACATGACTGCAGCCCGGTTGTGCAGGTTGGTCATGGCATGAATTAAACCAAATGCCCCGATCAGCGCTAATCCATGCCCAACGCCAACCATTACATCACTGATAAAAAACAGAAAGCTCCAGTGTAGATAGATACATAAACCCAGGATCAATAAACTGAACAACAGCGTATACAGCCCATAATTCAGGCATTTTCTTGCAGGAATCGATCTGGAAAAATACTGTACCATGGCAGAAATTAGCAAAATACAGGTAATGGCTAATCCACTGACCAAAGGACCATGCCAGGGAATGATGAACTGTACAAATGAGGGAGAAAGTGAAGCGAATAGGCTAAACGCTGCAAAGGCACAAAAGGCAGTCAAACCGGTAATATAAAATTCAACATGAAATTGTGCTTCAGGACGTTCTAAATGCGGTGCAATCGAGAATGCCTGTGCGCTAAATTCAGGCTGTGGCAGACGTAACAAACCTACGAAGCACAACATTGCCCCAACAATGATAGGAATATACGGGGTAAATAGCGGTGTAGCAGAAAACTGGGCAATCAGTCCACCGACCAATGGGCCTAAACCAAAACCAACTGCGGTAATTACTGAACTGAGCTGGGGTGCATGGCTTTTATGTGATTCAGGAATGCTCCACATCAGACCAATCAATGCTGATGTAGTCATCAATCCCGAGGCAATTCCGATAATAAAACGCCCCAAAGACAGCCATAGCACATTATTCGCAAACATGGACAGTAGAAGCCCAAGTGTGATGATGACCAAACCAAGTTCTAAGGTTTTTAAAAAGCCAATGCTGTTACTGGTACGGCCTAAAAACAGGAGCGTGGCTAAACAGCCCAACATATAGGTGACAAAAATATAGGTGATATGACTCGGCAACAGATGCCAAAGTTGCTGATAGATGGGATATAAAGGGCTGGCCAGTGCCGTCCCCATCGTTCCAATACAAAGAGCCAGGCTCACCATCAAAAACGGGCGCCAGGATTGTTGATTTGTCATAGAGTGTCGCAAAAATATTTGCCACAGCGTTCAAAATGGCAAATAGGGGGGGGAGAAAAGGAGAATTTAGCGTACTGGTTATCGATCTATAGCGTCAATGGATAAAATGTAAGAAGTTTAGCTATAACGCTTTAATAATTTAAGAAATTCTTCCAGTTCTGTTTCATTAATTGCTGTCTGTTCTCCAATCACGTGATGACGCAAATGTGCTTCAATAAGCTCATTTATCAGACCATTCACCGCACCTTTAATCGCGGCAGCCTGCTGCAATATTTGAATACATGAAGCATCAGGTGTATTTAAAGCCAGATCCACTGCATTAATCTGACCTTGTAAACGTTTGACCCGATTCTGAATTTTCTTGTCCTGATATAAATGACCCAACATTATTCTCCAAAAATAAATATACTATGGGGGAGTATATTGAAAATCTAGATTATGCAAGACGCCCCATTGACCCGAACCCATAGTCATCAGTTTGATGAAGGCAACCCGCTCGCACAAAAACGCATTTTATTGGCGACCATTCTAACGGCAGTGATGATGTTATTAGAAGTGATTGGTGGCTGGATTTACAACTCTATGGCCTTGCTGGCCGATGGCTGGCACATGAGTTCGCATATGCTGGCGCTGGGACTGGCTTATTTTGCTTACCGTTCTGCACGTCGTTATGCGCAGGATCATCGTTTTAGTTTTGGCACCTGGAAAATTGAAATTTTGGCAGGCTATAGCAGCGCCATCTTATTGATGGTGGTGGCGGTGTTTATGGCCTTTCAATCGATTGAACGACTGCTCAACCCGGTTGATATTCTTTATAATCAAGCCATTCCGATTGCAATATTGGGCCTGGTGATTAATTTAATCTGCGCATGGTTACTGCATGATGATCACCATCACCATCACCATCACCATCACCATCACCATCACCATCACCGTCACCATCACCATCACCATCACCATGATCATGATCATGATCATGAAAATGAGCATACTCATACCGAGCATGACTTAAACCAGAAAGCCGCTTTTATGCATGTGGTTGCCGATGCTGTGACTTCAGTTTTTGCCATTATTGCCCTGTTTGCTGCCAAGTATTTGAATTGGACTTTTCTGGATGCTGCACTGGGCATCATCGGATCCATTCTGGTGGCGAAATGGGCTTGGGGCCTCATTCAAGAAACTGGAAAAACCTTACTGGATGCAGAAATGGATCATCCGGTCGTAGAAGAAATTCGCGAGGTGATTGCAGAATTTCCTCTAGTAGAAATTACTGACCTGCATGTCTGGAAAGTCGGCAAAGGTAAATTCTCCTGCATTTTAGCTTTAGCCACCGATTTCAATTTGAATGCAGACCAGATTCGTGCAGCCTTGTCCATTCATGAGGAAATCGTACATGTTTCGGTAGAAATTAATCCACGCTAAATCCATGTTCCACGTGAAACCTTGCTGGGTAAATATGTGTATTTTCAGTAAGGCGAGCTAAAATTTTAAGATTACCTGGCTGGTTTTTGAGTAGAATCAGCGGGAAAGATTTTAAAGCGATGAGCAAAATAGATGATTAAAAAAACATTGGTATGTGCCTTGGTGAGTTTTATTTCCACTTTAACTTTGGCAAATGTCGATACAGTGAAAACCAACCTGAGTAAGCAACATCCCAAACTAAACATTGAAAATATTCAAACCACCGAAATGAAAGGGATTTATAGCGGCTCAATGGATGGCCAAGTGGTATATTTGGGGGAAGATGCTCAACATATTCTGGTCGGTTCCATGTTCCGATTAAGTGATCAGAAAAACCTGACCAAAGATTTAATACTGAAGCAGAACAGTGTTGACTGGAAAAAATTGCCGTTACAGGATGCAGTCAAAACCGTGCGAGGTAATGGTAAACGCCAGATTGCGATCTTTTCTGACCCAAATTGCCCGTATTGTAAACAGCTTGAGACTGAACTAAGCAAATTAAAGGATGTGACTATTTACACCTTTATTTACCCTATTAAAACTCAATCTGTGGCGGTTTCAAAACAGGTATTTTGTGAGAAAGATCCAGCTTTGGCCTGGTCAAATTTGATCGCTAAAGGCATTCAACCCAATGCTAATAAAAGCTGTGCCAATCCGATTGAGCGTAATTTAAGTTTAGGTAAAACTTTAGGTTTAACCGGGACACCAGCCATTGTTTTCTCCAATGGCTTTAAAGTCATGGGGGCCTACCCTGCCCAGGAAATTGAAAAAATCTGGAAAGAACTGGGTTTATAAAATAGATCTGCGCTGATGCGAGGAACTATAAAAAAGTAACTATAAAAAAGCACCGTGTACGGTGCTTTTTTATGACTTATTCCATGATTCGACAGGACATTTAACCCCTGGAATTCTTGGTCACCAGGTTATAAAGAAACAGAATAATGATGGCCCCAATCACCGAAGCAATAAAACCTGCTGCAGAGTTTTCACCATACAGTCCGAGTAAGCGCCCACCATAAGTGGCCAATAAAGAACCTGCAATACCGAGCAAGGCAGTAATAAAAAATCCTGCCTTATCATTACCCGGATGAATAGCGCGTGCAATTAAACCTGCAATAAAACCGACCACGATTGCAACGATCAGTGACCACATCAGTCTTCTCCTTTTGTTATCATTTATTTACTTTCAATTCGCTTTCATTTTTATAATTAATCATTTATCCAACACGAAACAGATGAATCCTGCTAATAACTGTTGTTTTTTTGTGCCTGTTGTACTTTAAAGCATAAAAAAGTGGCCTTCGGCCACTTTAAGTATCTTGGGGCAGTCTTATAAACCAATTTCACCAATAAATGGAATATGGCGATATTTTTGATCATAGTCCAAGCCATAACCGACAATAAATTTATCTTCCACTTCAAAGCCCAGGAATTTCACTTCAAGTTCAATTTCACGGCGTGAAGGTTTGCTGATGAGCGTACACAGTTCAATAGAGTTGGGACCGCGCGTGCTCAAGATTTCCAGGACTTTGCTCAGGGTATTACCAGAGTCGATAATATCTTCCACAATCAGTACATCTTTACCGCGAATTTCACCATCCAAATCTTTTAGAATTTTGACATCACGGCTTGAAACCGTACCGCCACCGTAACTGGATACGGTCATAAAATCGAGTTCATGCGGTTTGCTGATTGCACGACATAAATCCGCCATAAAAATGACAGAACCGCGAAGTAAACCAATCAGCACCAATTCTTTGTCACTATTGGCATAGTGAGCATCAATTTTTGCACCAAGCTCTTTGACTTTGGCTTGAATTTCTTCAGTTGAGATCATCACACTCATATGAACGGTCATGGGGAGATACCTAAAAGCAAATCAAAAAATAAAAAAGGTGTTGACCAGCAACACCTCTAAAGTTGTTTTAATTTTAATACATCTGTTTAAGAGATGCATCTTTTTTGCGCTTGTAAATATAATCAGACCTTGTGCTGCACCGTATCGCGTTTCAGTAAAAATGCACACACCAGGGCAATTCCAGTCCACACAATAATCTTTTTAGCAGATTTTTTCCTCACTTCACTTTTTGACATAGGCTGCTGCTCCATAAATATAGGTGGCATGGATATTACGATCATCGCCCATGGTCATCAGTGCAAATAAAGCATCTTCAATGCCTTTGGCATGTTCCTGACGCAGTGCCTGCAGTGCAGTGGCTTTTAAATCCAGTACAATAAAATCTGCTTCTTTGCCCAGGTTAAAGTTACCCAGTTTATCCTCCAGATCCAGCGCTTTGGCGCCGCCCAAGGTGGCGTGATACAGAGACTCAAATGCCGAGAGTTTATCGCCCTGAAGCTGCTGTACTTTGTAGGCTTCATTCAAGGTTTGCAGCTGACTGAAGGACGTCCCTGCCCCAATGTCTGTGCCTAAACCGACTTTAACCTGTTTTTCCCAGGTTTTTTTCAAGGGAAATAAACCACTGCCCAAAAATAGATTTGAGGTCGGACAAAAGGCAATGGCCGAGTCGGTGGCATGCATACAGTCCCACTCAGCATCTTCTAAATGTACGCAGTGGGCAAATACCGAACGTTGCCCGGTTAAACCATAATGGTGATAAACATCCAGATAGCCTTTTTGCTCAGGAAATAAGTCTTTGACCCAGGCAATTTCATTTTTGTTTTCACTTAAATGGGTATGCACATACACATCAGGATACTCGGCTTTCAGCTGCCCTGCTTTAGCCAGTTGCTCTGGTGTAGAGGTTGGGGCAAAACGTGGGGTAATGGCATACAGGTTGCGGCCTTTGCCATGCCATTTTTCAATCAATGCCTTAGAGTCCTGATAAGCAGTCTCTGGCGTGTCACACAAATCTTCTGGTGCATGACGGTCCATCATCACTTTGCCGGCAATTAAACGCATTTGATACTGTTCTGCGGCTGCAAATAAGGCATCGACCGATTCCGCATGGACTGTACAAAAAACCAAAGCTGTGGTGGTGCCGTTTTTTAATAATTCCTGGATAAAAAACTGCGCGATTTTGTCGGCATAGGCTTTGTCTTTAAACTGCAATTCAGTCGGAAAGGTATAGGTGTTCAGCCATTCAAGCAGCTGTTCCCCATAGGCCCCGACCATCTCGGTTTGCGGAAAATGGATATGGGTATCAATAAAACCCGGTACAATCAGCTTGTCGGGATAATGATGAACTTCAACATCAGCCGGAATATGCTGCTGGCCGCTTTGCCAGTCGCCAAACCAGCGAATTTTGCCATTTTCGGCAATCAGTAAACCATCTTCTACATATCGCACTTGGTCGTGAATATCACGCGCTTGGGCAACCGTATTCTGAATATCTAGGAAGCGACCGCGAACCGCCGTCGTTGCAACTACAGAAGACATTGAAAACCTGCGATTTTGAATTTTTTCGATTGATTGTACCTGATTTTTTCCCTTAAACCCGATCTGATGGGCTTAATCCTCTCCCCTGTGCGATGCATTGAGCGGCATGCTAAAGGATGAAAAACGCCATTGATAAATATCCAGTCGCTTGAAATAGGGGGGCATAAAAAAGCCTTCCATTTATGAGATGAAAGGCCGAATCATTTTATTTAAAAATTAAAGTGACTGTTGTTGCTTGTTGTAGCGAATCGATAACCATGCGGTAATGGACAGGACAATCACAATAAAGCCGAGTGATATCCAGATTGGCATATGGAACACATCCAGCATCAACATTTTGAAACCAATAAACAGCAGGATAATACCCAGACCATACGGCAGATAATGCATTTTGGATGCTGCACCTGCCAGCAAGAAAAACATGGCACGTAGACCTAAAATGGCCATTAAGTTTGCAGTTAATACGATAAAGGGATCACTGGTGACCGCGAAAATAGCCGGAATGGAATCTACTGCAAAAATGACATCGGAAGCTTCAACCAAAATCAAGACCAGGAATAACGGCGTGGCCCATAACAGACCGTTTTGACGGACAAAGAATTTATCTCCTTCCAGCTGCGGAGTAATACGCATATGTTTACGTAACCACTTGAGTAAGGCCATATCTTCAATATTGGGGTCTTCGTCATGACCTTTAAGAAATTTAAAGCCGGTATAGACCAGGAAAGCACCGAAGATATAAAGTACCCAAGAGAACTCCTGAACGAACCAGGCACCAATAAAAATAAAGATGGTACGTAATACAATGGCGCCGAGTACCCCATAGAGCAATATTTTACGTTGCAATGCCGGAGGAATAGCGAAGGCAGCAAAAATCATCAGCCATACAAAAACGTTATCAATCGCGAGGGATTTCTCTAATAAGTAACCTGCAAAATACTCCATGACTTTGGTATTTGCGATGGCTACCCCAGCTGTCTGTTGCAGGTAAAACCATAAGCCACCACCAAATAGTACGGCGACAGAAACCCAAGCCATACTCCAGTACGCTGCGGTTTTAATTTTGACTTCTTGGCCCTGTTTTTGTCTAAAGCCCAAGAAGTCGATGATGAGCATAACGGCAACTAAACCGAAGAATGCTAAATACAGCCATAAATTGCCAATGGATTCCATAAAAATCTCCACACCTGACAACTGGCCATAAAAAAACCTTGACCTGTTGCCAGATGATTTAAACATCTCTGTCAACATGATCAAGGTCTTGCCTACATCTGAATATTCATATTATGTAAATTCAGATGCTCAGATACCGACTTTTTGCAAAGTGTAATGACGATATTCTGACACCTGATCATTTTAAAACGGCATCATGATCAGGCTTGGAGGAGGCTACTCCCCTTGTTCAACTTAATTTTGTTTTGGATTTCATCCAAATATGGCTGAAGAATCGCATATTTATTGTAATTGTGCAAATTTTATCTATTCACACTGTTTTAAAATAATCTACTTTTAACGTATTCTGGTTTCAGTCAAATAAAAAGTGAGGACTAGCGATGCAGTTTCAACACAAGGATAATGGCCAAAAAGGTGAGTTTTTTACTTTGAATGATGCAGGTCAACGAATTGCAGAAATCAGTTATGTTTGGCGCAATGAAAATACCATAGTGGCTGATCATACCTGGGTGGATGATTGTTTGCGTGGTCAAGGCGTAGCACGAAAATTGTTAGATGTTTTAGTTGAATTTGCACGTGAAAAACAGTTAAAAATTATTCCCACCTGTTCCTATGTGGAGGTAATGTTTAAACGTGATCAGAGTTTTACAGATGTTGTAGCCTAAGTTTAAAGATGCTGGCCGATAGAGAGATTGTCTGTCATTTGGCTTTTAAATCTGGCAGATCAAGGCTTTGCAGTAGGGTATAAAATTCAGAACCTGCCTTCAGGCCAATAGCGGACCACTTTCCTATTTCTGATGCAGGTTAAAATAAAAAAGTCCGCGATGCGGACTTTTTTATCGAAGACTTAAAGTTTAAGCCATGTCGATCATCACCTTCAGTGCCTTTTCATCAGCGGCATGCTTGAAGACATCATAGGCCTTTTCAAATTCGTTAAATTTAAAGTGATGGGTCGCCAGTTTTTCCAGTGGCAGTTTGCCGGAACAGCAGGTTTTCAGCAGCATGCCGGTGGTGTTGGCATTGACCAGACCGGTGGTGATGGTCAGGTTCTTGATCCAGAGCTTGTTCAGTTCAAAGTTGACGGGTTTGCCATGCACACCCACGTTGGCAATATGGCCACCCTCTTTCACCACATGTTGGCAGATATTCCAGGTCGGTTCCACACCCACTGCTTCAATGGCACAGTCAACACCACGACCACCGGTCAGCTCTAAAATCTTTGCAATGGCATCTTCTTTAGCAGAGTTGATGATATGGGTAGCCCCTACAGTCTTGGCAAATTCCAGTCGGTTATCATCTGTATCCACCATAATAATATTGGCAGGTGAATAGAATTGTGCGGTGAGCAGACAGCTCATTCCAATCGGGCCAGCACCGACAATTGCCACGTTATCGCCCGGTTTAACATCACCATACTGCACGCCAATTTCATGTGAAGTTGGTAGAATATCAGACAGGAAAACTGCGACATCTTCATTCAGGCCTTCTGGCAAATGATAGAGTGAAGTATCGGCAAATGGAGTGCGGACATATTCGGCATGGGTGCCATCAATCATGTAACCCATAATCCAGCCCCCTTCATTACGGCAATGCGCGTACAGCTGTTTCTGGCAGTTTTCACAGGTACCACAGCGGCTGACACAGGAAATAATTACCCGGTCGCCTTTCTTGAAGTTTTTTACGGCTGAACCGACTTCTTCTACAATGCCGATGCCTTCATGACCGAGAATGCGGCCATTAAAGCTGCCGGTTTTTTCTTTTTCCACCTGTTCAATTTCGGGGTTTTTACCTTTCCAGATGCCGAGGTCGGTTCCGCAGATTGTGACTTTTGTGAGTTTGATAATCGCATCATCGGGATGCAGGATGGTAGGAATGGGACGTTCTTCGAAACGGATATCATTGGCGCCGTAGTAAACCATTGCTTTCATTGTATTTGACATGGGGACCATCCTTCTTAATGTTTATTGTAAAAGACATCCAGCCGCCTGGCTTATATAGCAACAGTCATGTTGGCGGGATGCTATCCAGTTAAATTAACAAGTCTTGATGACAAGGTCATTAGCAAAATAGTTATTTGAATAAAAAATAATATATGATTTATTAACTTGTTAATGAAGGACCGCAGAACGATTGGCTACGGTCCTGATCAAGTTCAGGCTGAAAAGAAGTTTAAGCGTTTTGCTGTAAGGCACTAATCAATTTCTGGTGTAATCCACCAAAACCGCCATTCGACATAATCACCACAGCATCGCCCTCACCTGCCTCAGAGACAACCGTTTGAATGATGTCATCTAAGCTACGTGCCACCACGGCTTTGTTTGGTGCGGCATCAATTACCGGCTGTAGATCCCAGTCCAGCCCTTCCGGTTGATACCAGATTACTTCATCCGCCAGACGTGCGGAATGCGCCAAACCATCTTTGTGGCTACCCATACGCATGGTATTGGAGCGCGGTTCAATAATGGCCCACAGTTTACGTTCACCCAGGCGTTTGCGTGCGCCGTCAAGCGTGGTTTCAATGGCGGTTGGGTGATGGGCAAAATCATCATACACCTCAATGCCTTTTACCGTATCCAGCAATTCCATACGGCGCTTGACGCCGCCAAAGTTGGAAAGTGCTTCACATGCAGTTTCGATCGAAACGCCCACATGTTCCGCCGCTGCAATGGTCGCCAAGGCATTGGCCACACTGTGCTGTCCGGTCATGTTCCATTTCACGATACCTTTAACGATACCATTTTCCAGTACTTTAAAATGTGAACCATCATTTAATAACTGTTCGGCAGAAAGTAACGCTTTGTCATTGGCATCCAATGAAGTGCGAACCACAGGTGTCCAGCAGCCCATCTGCAAAACTTCATCAATATTGGTTTCGGTAATTGGCGCAATAATGCGGCCTTCACTTGGAATGGTCCGTACTAAATGATGGAACTGTTTTTGAATCGCAGCCAGATCATCAAAGATATCAGCATGGTCAAATTCAAGGTTATTCAAAATCGCGGTTTTAGGATGGTAATGCACGAACTTGGAACGCTTGTCGAAGAAGGCAGAATCATATTCATCCGCTTCTACACAGAAGTATTTGCCGCCGCCTAAACGTGCACTTTCACTAAAACCCAAAGGTACGCCGCCAATCAAAAAGCCCGGATTTAAACCGGCCTGATCCAGTACCCAAGCCAGCATAGTGGTTGTGGTGGTTTTACCATGGGTTCCTGCAACGCCCAGCACATGTCTGCCTTGTAAAACATGATCGGCCAAGAACTGTGGACCTGAAATATAAGGCAGACCTTCATTGAGCATGTATTCCACCGCATCAATGCCGCGCTTCATGGCATTCCCGACAATCACCAGATCGGGATGTGGCTGCAAATGACTGCGGTCATAACCCTGCATCAAGCCAATGCCTGCATTTTCTAGTTGGGTTGACATGGGTGGATAGACATTTGCATCCGAACCCGTCACTTTATGTCCTAAATCACGTGCCAATAGTGCGAGCGAACCCATAAAGGTGCCACAAATACCCAAAATATGCAGATGCATGCGTTTTAACTCCACTGCTTTTTAGACACATCACGTTGTTATTGGTGGTGTTGTCATTATTGATTCAATTTGAAAGCAACGATATCAAGGGTTTTGCGGAAAAGATAGTCTTTCTTGTATCTATTCCCGGCATTGCATCCGGTAGTTTAGGGGGCTGTTGGATCGGGATTTCTCCGCGCTAAAATCCGTCTGGAAATCACATGCTTTTTTACTGGAAAAACGTAAAATATTTGCAGTTATTCCAGATCAATTGACTATGTACTTTGCCCTGCTGCTTTTAATTATTTCCAACTGCTTTATGACTTTGGCCTGGTATGGTCATCTTAAATTTTTACATGGTGCACCCATCTGGCAGGCGATTTTATTCGGCTGGCTGATCGCCCTGCTGGAGTACAGCTTTATGATTCCCGCCACCCGTCTGCTTGCACAACAGGGCTGGGCCGTGGGACAAATGAAAATTACCCAGGAAGTGGTGACCTTGCTGGTCTTTGTACCTTTTATGATTTTTCTGTTTAAACAGCCCTTTAAACTGGATTATTTGTGGGCAGGATTGTGTCTTTTAGGTTGTGTATATTTTGTTTTTAGAAGTCAGTAAAACTTGATAATTTTATTTGGAATTTGAGTTACTTCATCGCCTTCTTCTCAAGTTATGATCCAAAATAATTTGTGGAGGCATTGTTTTACTTTTGAGGGATCAAAAGTAATAAAAATCCTTTGTTGATCTGATGATACTTCCTTGTATCACAGCTCAACGGCGACCTCCATGTCGCCTTTACGCGATAGCATCGTTGGAAATAATAATTTAATACTTTTTTAGAATTGATGATGATTTCTTTATTATTTACCTAAAAAGCAGCGGAAATACAGCAGTAAAGTATCTGTTAAATTTTGGTGAGATGAAAAATCAGTCTATAATAGCGAGCTTGTGATTCATTTAAAACTTGGCTCTTGTCGAGATTTATCCTTCCTTACATTCGTTTATGGAACATTTGCAATGAATGCGGCTGCTGCAGACACTCAACCTCTCGTTGGAATTATCATGGGTTCCCAATCTGACTGGGCAACTCTGGAACACACTGCCAATATGCTGAAACAGCTTGGCGTCCCATTTGAAGCGGAAGTTGTTTCTGCACACCGTACCCCAGACCGTTTATTTGAATATGCTGAAACAGCACGTGAACGTGGTATTCAGGTGATTATTGCCGGTGCTGGCGGTGCAGCGCATCTTCCAGGCATGTGTGCAGCAAAAACCGATTTACCGGTTCTGGGTGTACCAGTGAAATCTTCTATTCTTAATGGCGTAGACTCATTGCTTTCAATCGTGCAAATGCCTGCCGGTATTGCAGTCGGTACATTGGCAATTGGTCCTGCCGGTGCAACCAATGCCGCCATTATGGCAGCACAAATTTTAGGTTTAACACGTCCTGAAATTGCAAAAAATGTTGCTGAATTCCGCGCTGCGCAAACTGAAAAAGTGGCAAGCAAAAATATTCCAGGCCAAAACTAAAGCCAAGCTTAAAACGGGACACATGTTATGGATAAAACCATCGGTATTTTTGGTGGTGGTCAACTCGGCCGTATGATGGCGCAAGCTGCTCTACCGTTGAATATTCAATGCACCTTCTTTGAAGCCAATACAGATTGCCCTTCTGCAGCGCTGGGTCAGGTCATCTCAAGCCAAGTTGAAAATGGTTTAAATGAATTTATTCAAAGTGCAGATGTATTTAGTCTGGAGTTTGAAAATACCCCGCTTGCAGATGTGGATATTTTAACCCAGCAAAAACAATTACACCCGCCGCGTCAGGCTTTGGCTATTGCGCAAAACCGTTTGCTGGAAAAAGCTTTATTCGATCAACTCGAGATTCCAGTTGCGCCTTATAAGGCAGTCGATTCGCTAGAAACCTTACAAGTGGCTGTTGCTGAACTGGGTTTGCCAATCGTCTTAAAAACGGCAACAGGTGGCTACGACGGTAAAGGTCAGTTTGTGCTGCGTTCTGTAGATAAGGTTGATCAGGCATGGGCTGAGCTTGGTCCGGCTGGTTCACTGATTGCAGAAAGTTTTGTGACCTTTTCACGTGAAGTATCGATTATTGCGGTACGTGGTCAAAACGGTGAGGTGAAAACCTGGCCATTAGCAGAAAACCACCATCATAATGGTATTTTGTCGCACTCAATTGTGCCTGCACCTAACAGCGCCGATTTACAGCCTGTGGCACAAGACTACATCACTCGCTTGCTGAATCATTTGAATTATGTCGGTGTGTTGACGCTAGAACTGTTTGTGACCGATAAAGGTTTATATGCCAACGAGATGGCACCGCGTGTGCATAACTCGGGGCACTGGTCAATTGAAGGTGCTGTTTGCTCACAGTTTGAAAACCACATTCGTGCGGTGGCGGGCTTACCTTTAGGTTCAACTGAAGTGGTTCGTCCAACGGTGATGATCAATATTATTGGTCAACATCCTAAATCTGAAGATGTCTTGGCTTTAAATGGCGCTCATTTGCACCTTTACAACAAGACTGAGCGTGAAGGTCGTAAAATTGGCCATATCACCTTGATGCCAAATGACAGTGCTGAACTGACTACTTTATGCCGTGCATTGGCGAAAATTTTGCCGAATCCACTGGCACTTAGCGAAGATATGAGCATTTAAACCCAAGTTTGAATGATAAAAAAGCGGTCATGCCAATGATCGCTTTTTTTATGCCTGCACTTCGGGCATGATTGCGCCTCTTTTCGAGAATGCGCCATTTATCGGAACAGAATAAAAATAATTGTGTGTAATTTATACAATGCTTTATAAATATACTGCATAAAAAACAAACAAATAGAATGGTTCTGTATTTTAGTTTTATTGTCGTAAAACAAATGCAGAAATTTTTAAATTCAAAAGATAAAAATAAATTCAAAATATGAATTTAAATTTAAACTCGTGCATTTGAATTTAAAAAATATGAATTCAAAGTATTTAAGGAAGAAATGAATTTAAACTTTAAATTTAAAAAGTAGGATTTTAAATTTAAAGTATGAGCTTTCTAAGATTATAAAAACGGTCAGAATTAACTTGTTCACAAGCCGTTTGAATTTAAAACTTTGCTTTAAATTTAAAATAATGAATTTAAATTCATATTTCCTTATGTTTTAAATTTAAAAAATTCTAAAAATAAAGGCTGTGGATAAAATTTTTAAATTCAAAAGTAAAATATGAATTTAAAATGAAGAAAATGAATTTAAATTTACGATTTGATTCAGAAACGATGTGCTGATGGTGGTATGGTAAAAGCATAATTTAAATTCAAAGATCGTAAAGGATACTATGCAGCGCTTAGCTTTCGTTTTAGGTTCAGTTTTCCTTGCCATGACTCAAGCCAATGCTGAGCTGATTATTAATGGTCAACCTGTCACAGTCACTTCAACCCCACCAGCCGATCAAATTTTTAGTTCGCAAAATAATTTTCAGCAATGTCTGGCAAACTTACGTAGTCAAGCCATAACTTCGGGTGTGAGTGGCTCTACCTATGATCGCTATACGCAAAATTTAACGCCTGATTATTCTGTGATTGATAAATTGAATTATCAGCCTGAATTCTCGACCCCGATTTGGGACTATTTATCCGGTCTGGTCGATGAAGAGCGGGTACAGTTGGGACAACAAAAACTGGCCCAGCACCGAGAGGTGTTAAATCGTGTTGCAGCCACCTATGGGGTACCGGCTGAAACCGTGGTGGCGGTTTGGGGTGTAGAAAGTAACTTTGGCGATATTTCCGGAAGCTATCCTTTATTGCAGGCTTTGGGCACTTTAAGTTGTGAAGGGCGTCGCCAGGGGTATTTCCGTGGCGAATTTTTTACCACCATGCGAATTTTGCAGCGCGGTGATTTAAGCGAACAGCAAATGAAAGGCTCGTGGGCAGGGGCATTTGGCCATACCCAGTTTATGCCTTCTACTTATGATGAGTTGGCTGTCGATTTTGATGGCGATGGACGCCGTGACCTGGTGTCCAGTACTACAGATGCTCTGGCTTCAACCGCCAATTTTCTGAAAAAACGTGGCTGGCAAACTGGCATGCCTTGGGGCTTTGAAGTGAAAATTCCGGAAGGCATGTCTATTGCGGGTGAAAGCCGTCGCAATAAAAAGGCTTTAAGCAGCTGGATGAGTCGTGGTGTAGTTCGTGCGGATGGCAGTCCTCTGATTCAAGGCAATTTATCTGACAGCAGTGCTGCAGGTTTAATGACACCTGCGGGTGCAAATGGCCCGGTATTTTTAGTCTTTAAAAACTTCGATGCCATATATAGTTATAACGCTGCGGAAAGTTATGCTCTGGCGATTGCGCATTTGTCTGATCGCTTACAGGGTCAGAGTGCCGGCTTTAGTAAAATCTGGCCCACCGATGATGCAGGAACATCACGTGCAGAACGTCGTGAAATTCAGCAATTCTTGATCAATCGCGGTTATGACATTGGTACTGTAGATGGCCTGATTGGGGATAAAACCCGTCAAGCGATCCGTCAGGAACAGATTCGTTTGGGGCTTAGCCCAACCGGACGAGCTGGACAACAAATTTTAAATGCCTTGCGCAGTGAAAATGCTAAAAAAATGATGCAATAGATAGCGCTATAAACGTATAAAAATAAAAAGGTCTGCATCAAGCAGACCTTTTTTATGCTGAAGCTTTGCATTAAAAAATATTTAGACGGCCGTTATGCTTCCCAAAATACGATAGCCAGCCGCACCGGTGACTGCAGGCAGATTACCACTTTGCTGATTGACAAAGCGCATAGCCAGCCAGGCAAAAGCAGTTGCTTCTACCCAGGTTGGGCTCAGCCCTAAATCTGCTGTAGTTTGTACTGTCCATTCGTGTTTGCGTAAACGCCAGCGCAATTGTTCAAGCAGGTTCGAGTTATAGGCTCCGCCACCGCAGACATAAACTTCACCGGTATCCATGTCGGAACGGTAAATGGCTTTTTTAATGGCGCGGGTGGTCAGTTTCATTAAGGTCGCCTGAACATTTTCAGGGGTATCTTCTAACTCGTCATATTCAAGGTCATTACGCCAGTCGAGAATTTGTTCATCCAGCCATTCCAGGTTGAAGTCTTCGCGGCCGGTACTTTTCGGTGGTTCTTTGGAGAAAAACTCATGCGCTTGCAAGCGGTCCAGCAGGCTGCGAATGGGTTGTCCGTAGGTTGCCCAGTTGCCATTTTCATCATAGGGCTGACCGGTATAACGCTGACACCAGGCATCCATAAGAATATTGGCAGGGCCGGTGTCAAAACCAAAAACAGCTTCGGGTTTGCCGGCCGGCAGCATGCTGACATTGGCAATCCCGCCCAAATTCAGAATCACACGATGAATGCTGTCATGCTGAAACAAAGCTTGATGAAATGCGGGAACCAGAGGGGCACCTTGACCGCCAGCCGCCATATCACGACGACGAAAATCTGAAATGACCGGAATTTGCGTCATTTCGGTAATAATGTTGGGATCACCAATTTGCAGGGTGAAGCCATGTTCAGGACGGTGGCGTATGGTTTGTCCATGCGAACCGATGGCTTTAATTTGCTTGCGATCTAAATGGTTCTTTTCAATGAGTGTATTAATGCCTTGACCAATCATGCTGGCTAAAGCAACGTCAGCTTTACCCATACGGTCAATTTCATTGTCGCCCGGTAGGGTGAGCGCCATCAGTTCGTCACGAAGATCGGGATCAAATGGCAAAGTGAGGGTCGCATGAAGCTGTAAGGGATCAAAAGAAGCAGCAACAATATCGACACCATCCATGCTCGTGCCGGTCATTACCCCAATATAGATCGCTGTCATGATTATTCTTAAGCCTGCAATGTGCTGAAAAAGTGTTAGTATATCGCACAAATTGAATAACTGATGTGTTTGGGTTTTGTGATGTCAAATTTCCTGCCGGCTGAAGAACAACTTGCCCTCATTCAACGAGGCACGCATGAAATTATTTCTGAAGAAGATCTTCTGAAGAAATTAAAAGAAAATCGTCCGCTTAAAATTAAAGCGGGTTTTGACCCAACTGCACCTGATTTGCACTTAGGTCATACGGTTTTAATTAATAAATTGAAAGTGTTCCAGGATCTGGGGCACGAAGTTTATTTCCTGATTGGTGACTACACCGCCATGATCGGTGATCCAACAGGTAAAAGCGCGACTCGTCCACCTTTGTCACGCGAAAAAGTATTGGAAAATGCAAAAACTTATCAAGAACAAGTCTTTAAAATTCTTGATCCGGCTAAAACCAAAGTGGTGTTTAACTCTGAATGGTTTGCTCAAAAAACTGCGGCTGATTTAATCCAGCTGGCTTCACAGCAGACTGTAGCACGCATGCTGGAACGTGATGACTTTACCAAACGTTATAACAGCCACCAACCGATTGCGATTCATGAATTTTTATATCCATTGGTGCAAGGTTATGACTCGGTCGCATTACATGCTGACGTAGAGTTGGGGGGGACAGACCAAACCTTTAACCTGTTGATGGGGCGTACTTTGCAAGGTCGTTATGACCAGGAAGCACAAGTCTGTATTACGGTACCGATTCTTGAAGGTTTAGATGGCGTGAATAAAATGTCTAAATCTTTAGGTAACTACATTGCCGTGTTTGATGCACCGGGTGCGATGTACCAAAAAGTCCTTTCAATGCCCGATTCCCTGATCGAGCGTTATTTTGATTTGTTAAGCTTCAGGTCGATTGAAGAAATTCAGCAGCTGTTAAAAGAAGTGGCTGAAGGTCGTAATCCGCAAGAAGTGAAAAAGATTCTTGCACTTGAATTGGTTGAGCGCTTCCATGGCGCCGAAGCTGCAGCAACTGCACATAAAGGTGCGGGTAACCTGATTACTGAAGGTGAATTGCCAGAAGGAACACCTGAGGTGACCATTTCACGGGGCGAATTTGGTGGTGAAATCTTTATTACCTCTATTTTACGTGCTGCGGGTTTAACTAAAAATGCGGCTCAAGCCAAAGATGCGATCGGTCGTGGTGCTGTTAAAGTAGATTGGAATGTGGTTGATGCTAATTTTTCTGTGAAAGAGAACGTGACTTTGATCGTTCAAGCCAGCAAAAAAGCAATTGCAAAAGTGACTTTTGTAGACTGAGTATTATTCTAAGTTGTTGAAATAAAAGCAGGCTTCGGCCTGCTTTTATTTTTTTAGTTATATATGAATTATATAAATATATAAATTCAAAAAAAAGCTTATAAAAACAATACTTAAATTTTTCCAATTGTCTTGATTTTGTCATATTTTATGTTTAAGATTTATTCATCTAGACATTGTGTAGAAACATATCTAGAGGGTATATAAAAATAACTCCACAATTTTTAAGTCTCTTCCCCAAGAGGCTTTTTTTAAATTTTTGTAGATAACTATAATAATGACACGATGGATCGCATAAAGATTCAACTCCAGGGAAGAGATTTTGGGAGAGATCTCTTCCTTTTTTATTTCTGAATTTCCACGATTCCTGCTGATTTTTTATTGGACTGTTGCGTTTTTCATTTGCTTGAAATACGGGCTAGACTGCAGTATGAATGCTGAGATTGAATCCCATCATTAGCATGCTTGAGATATGGAATCTCAAAAATATTTATAAAAGTCATAAAAAGAGGGTAAGCATTATTTATGTATCATTACCAGACTCAGGATATTTTTGATCAGGAAATCGATTTTATTTTACGTTTTCTATTTGAATACGATACGCCTGAACAGAAGCAGGAATCTTTTGAGCAAGCCTATGCTTTATTACAGCGATTAGATATTGCCTCTCACTATCTTTTATTTTCATTGGTCAAAGAACGTTTACCGCGTCGGGCTAAATTATTATTTGCTGCTGAAGACTATAGGGGTAAGAAAGAAATGATTGAAGAAGTCATGTGTTACTGGTTGGGGCGTAATGACTCACCCTATGTGGCTTAATTCATCTGAATAGGCTGTTCAATCTTTATGAGCTCTTAATTTTTTGTGGTTGAAAAGGGGGTGGAGAGATAACGGATTCATTTTAAATCGCAAAAAATCTGTCTAAAAGTAGAAAGCTGCTTTGAATAAAGTGTTGTATATCTATAAGTCGGATGGAAAAGAGCAAAATATCGTCTGTAATCAGAGAAAGCTTTAAAAAATCCTTTATAGCGAAAAGGAATTTTAGGATTTTATTGGAATTCCGTAGTTTTTTGATCGCTATCAGGTCTTAAAAAAAATGGGTTGTTTTTATTTGAATCACAATGAATCCGCTATTTTTTTAAGAAAAATGCTCAAAATTTAGATAAAAAAGCGATTTTTTGGCAATTTTCGTAGAAAAAAGAGACATACGTGAAAAATATAGTGAATTGGGGGTTGCAATGATTCTGAAATCCTCTAGAATGCACCCCATACCGACGAGATAGACGGAAACGAACGAAGCACGAAGTGCTAAGTTGTTAAGTTTATTAAAGTCCAGCTTCTAATACTGACGAGGTATTAGAAAGATCATTAAGAGATTATGAAGAACAACTTGTGTGGATTTTTACTGGTTGATTGATCGAAATTATTTTCATTGATTGATGGTAGAAATTACTCGAAGTTTATTTGAGAAATATTTGTCAGAAAATT